>CANAPP010000020.1 GCA_947363565.1 uncultured Lachnospiraceae bacterium
TTGATTATGTATATGCGGCAAAAAAAGGAATAAGAGTATTTAATGTTCCGGATTATGGAACAAATGATGTTGCCGATCACGCTATGGCCCTTCTTTTATCATATACAAGACGTATAGTAGCATATGATACTTTGTTAAAAATGGATGCGATTGGTAATTGGAACCCTCATCTGGTATCTCCATTTCATCGAATTTCTGATAAACAAATAGGGATTATTGGCCTAGGACGTATAGGAACTGCGGTGGCTTTACGAGCAAAAGCATTTGGTATGGATGTTAGTTTTTATGATCCTTATAAACCCAATGGTTATGATAAAACGTTTCATTTTGATAAAGTTGAGAGTTTGTTAGAATTAATGGAAGGTTCTGATATATTAACCATTCATGCGCCTTTGAATTCAGAAACAGAGGGAATGATTGATTGGAACATTATAAAAAACGCAAAAAAAAGACCAATAATTATTAATACTGCTAGGGGTAAAATTGTGGATAATTCTGGTATATGTCGTGCATTGAAAGAAGATATTATAGACGCATTTTTAACTGATGTATTAGAAACTGAGCCACCCAAAGAAACAGAAGAATTAGTATTAATGCAAAAGCAACAGATATTTGCAAATAGAATAATTATCACTCCTCATGCTGCTTCATATGCAGAGGAAAGCCAGTATGAGATGCGATACAAAGCAGTTCGCCATGCATATATGTCTATAATAAATATAGATTATAGGCAGGACTGTATTAATATTATGTAAAGGAGGTATATTTTGGAAATTTTGAAGCTAGGTAGCATTTTAGCGGCATTGCAGGAAATTGATACACCTACTGTGTGTAATGCACTAGAATTGATTGAACCTGATCGAAGAAATTATGGATATACGGATGAGATGTTACATTGTCTGTATTCCAGTATGAAACCAGTCTGTGGAATTGCAAAAACTGCAACTTGCAGATCTTTCAGACCATCAAATCGTGATGGACCAACACTAAAACAAGATCGTGTGAAATATTATACCTATATTAATGAGGGACATTATCCTAAGATCGTTGTAATGCAGGATTTAGATGGTCCTCATAGATCACATGGACCATTTTGGGGAGAATTTAATACGCGTATTCACAAATCATTAGGTTGTATTGGTATTGTAACAGATGGATCAATTAGAGATGTACCAAATCTTCCTAAAGACATTCAGTTACTTTCTAAGGGGATAAAGCCATCACATGGTAATATACATATAGTTGATTATGATATTCAAGTAAATGTTGCAGATATGGTGGTTATTCCTGGTGATATAGTTCATGCTGATATTCATGGGGCTGTAACATTTCCTTTGGCATGGGCTGAAGAAGTTATTGTGAAAGCAAATGAATTTGTTGCAAGTGAAGAGCCAATATTAGAGGCTTGCAGAAATAATCCCAATTTGACACTGGATGAAATAATTGAATTATATTTAAAACGTTGAAAAGGAGAAAACAATATGAGTATTATTAAAAAAGATTTGTCACCCAAGAATTTTACTGTAAAAACAGGATCATATTCACAGGGGATACAAGTGTCTTGCGGAGAAGTGGATTGGATTTTTGTTACAGGGCAGATAGCAATGGATGCAGATGGAAATGTTGTGAGTCCAGGGGATATAGCAGGCCAAGCGGATTTTATCTTTAATAATATTTCCAAGATTTTGGCGGAAGCAGATGCAACGCTTGACGATGTTGTTAAAGCGCAGCTCTTTTTAACGGATATGAGCCTTTTCAGCCAAGTATCTCCTGTAAGGAATAAATATTTTGTAAATAGCCAACCTGTAAGCACAATGGTTGAAGTAAAGGCTTTAGTGAAAGCTGGTTGTATGTTAGAAATTGAGGTTATTGCGATGAAGGAGGCAAAGAAGTGAGAAGGATTATTGTAACAGGTGCTACTAGTGGAATAGGCTTGGGGGCAGTTGAGGCTTTATTGGAAAGAACCGGAGATTTCATTATTTCTATTTCTCGAGATAATGAAAAAATAGAAAAGTGTAAGGAAAGTTTAAAAAGCTTTTCTAACAGAATTGATTTTTATTCTGTTGATATCAGTGATGAATGCCAAGTTACGGATTTTGCTAAAAATATAGCTAATAAATATGGTTGCATTGATGGTTTGGTTAATGCAGCAGGAGTGATTAAGCCTGGTGGAATTGAGGAGTGTTCATTTGAGGACTGGAATTTGGTCATGAATATTAATTTAAATGGTACTTTTTTAGTTACGAAAGCATTAATTCCACTTTTAAAAAAATCCACGTTAAATCCGTCAATAGTAAATATTTCATCAGTAAATAGCATACGTTGTGGTTCCTCCTTGCCATATTCTGTGAGCAAAGCTGCAACAGATATGTTTACAAAAAGTTTAGCACTTTCCCTTGCAAAATATCAGATTCGTGCAAATAGTGTTAATCCAGGTGTTGTTGTAAGTAATCTTCAGAAAAGTGCTGGTATATGTAAGGACGAAGATGAGTATCAAGACTTTCTTAAGCGAATGAAGGATTGCCATCCTTTAGGAAGAATTGGGGAGCCGTCTGATATTGCTGGGGCTATTTTATATCTACTATCATCAGATGCACAATGGGTGACAGGGGCTATAGTAAGTGTTGATGGAGGAAGGGCAATTTAGATATGATTATACCAAGTTTAATTTCAAATCATATTTGGCCATCATTATCTGATGCATTAATCAATATGGACATTGCTTCAAGGCAATGTCCTTTTGGTTTATTGGAGATTTGGGATGAAAATACAAATGATTTTGAGAACTGTCTTAAAAAGGTACTTAAATATTTAAATGTTGATGTGTATCTTTCTCCTGTAATGCAGAAAAAGGGTCTAGACTTAATGGGCTTAACATCTGAAGAAATCCAGTTGGTATTAGAGTATGTGAAAGGACGAGTTGCAAGTCTTGTAAAATGTGGAGTAAAAGATATTACTTTTTCGAGTCCTAAAGCAAGAAAAGATATGCCATATAGACAGTCAATTGATATATTAGTACAATTATTACTTGACATATGTGAATATTGTTCAGAGTACGGTGTTAAAGTGGGATTTGAAGCATTTGATGTGACTAAAGATAAATGCCGCCTTCTTGGAGGAACTAATGAGTTATTAAACTTTTTTCAAACAATAAGAGGTATGAGGGATAATTTTAGTCTAACATGGGATTCGGGCCACTTTGCATTAGAAGGTGAAAATTTACTTGACTCATTAGCAAAATTGAAGAAATATATAAGAAGAATTCATATATCTAATTACTCGTTAAAGTGCAATAAATGGTATTATGGTGATAAACATTTACCATTTGGTTCATTAGGCAGTATGAGTATTCCTATGATAGAAGAGATTATTAGATATATCAATGACGACATGAATGGTACAGTAGAAACTGTTTCATTTGAAATAGCATGTCAACCACAAATTGTTGGGTATTCCTCACCTGATGAAATCTTACACCATATAATGCTAATGTTACCTATGCTAAGATGAAAAGATTATTGATAAGATGTAGGTATGTTAGTTTAAAATAGAGCAATAAGGATTATTTACTACAATAGAGCTTTTGTTTTCAAATGTTCTGTTCTGTGGGTAGAAAATGGTATCAACCCACTTATAAACTAACCCCCTGATTATTTCACGTTGAGAGCCCCGCGTGTATCTCTGAATAGACCTATCTTGATTTAATAATAGATACGATGGCTCGCAGAACAAATCTACATTTACTTTTGCTTGACTGCTTCCACTCAAATTCAGCAAAACACAAGTGGAGCTCAAAGGTGTATTGACGGAGCTACTAATGCGAAATATTCAACCAATGTGAAATATAAAATGTTCTTTTCATAATGTGGGGGTATTTATGTAAATGAATACGTGAACTAAGAAATAAAATTTTTCCAACTGTACGGTTGAATGTTCTCAGGAGTCTCCAATCAGCTCGTTCATTCGCAAAATCGTGCTGACGCACTCTTAGGTCTTACGTAGTCGCTTTTTGCTCATTTAAGATGCTCCAGTTCGCTTGCATTGTAATAAATTGCATGCAAGTGAACTGGTGGATTGCAACCGTACAGTAGGAAACTTTTCGGTCTATACTTGACGGAGTATCTCAATTGCTTTGATTTTACCAGCTCTGCCGGGTAATTGTCCCTAGCAATACGTACCGCCTCTCTCCGGGTGCATACCATTTCAAGGATAATGTCAACGCTCTCATTTATGCGCTCTTTGTCAAAACGAGAATATTTCATAAGATGATCGCACTCGATATTGTCCTTTATGATTTCCCCAAAAACTCTGTATGCGTCTGTCGCTCCTGTTCCTTTCCGTTTCGGTAGCTATGCCGCTTCCCTGCAAGATGAGGGGAAAGCAGTGATTATTTTTTGGTAAATCAATTTTTTGTATATGTTTTTTAATTGCATTGTATTCTCCGTTGTCGGTTTCTCCGGTGTTGTATTTTCCTATATCGGTTTATCCAATCCCAGTGGGATGCCATCCAGCGTCTGGAGATGCTCGTATATGGTGTATTCAATAGCGATTATCTTACCTTTCTCGTCGCATCCCTGCCACTGTTTGATATACTTGGTCTTTTTCCATACAGCGGTACGGATAGCGTCGATACTTTCCCGGTAATCTGTGACAGCCCCGCAAGGGTATAGTTCCAATCTTCGGGAAGCGACACCATTTGTGATAACAGACCCTTTGTCTTTAAGGTCAGATCTTTGTTGTGTAAGTGGTGGTTGCTCATACTGGTATAGCCCTTGCTGTACTCCACTCAGAAAACTGCCATAGCTTCATCACTCCTTTGGTTGTGGATTTGTTATGCTATAGAACGTTGTTTTGCCGGGTTTAGGTATAAATCCCTATCCCCGTTAAAAATGCGTTCGCAAAAGCCGTTTGTAGCAAGGATCTTTCTTGTAAAAGTAGTAAATTCAGCTTGAAATCTTGCGTGTACGTCCGTAAATCAAGGCCTTTTTGAGATAATCAACCTTTTTAGTATCAAAAGAATTATATTTACAGGAAGGTAGACATAAAAGCCTTATTATTAATAGGAGCAGATGTATTTAAGAACAAAAAGTATTTTAATAGGCTGCCATAAACTTATCCTACAGTGAACAGTATAAACACTGTGTATTGTGTAGAGACCTTGATTTTTCGATATTCCTGAGAGCTGGGTACATATTATGGCCATCTCCGGGCTTCACCTGTCTTTTATCGGCGTGGGGATGTATATGTTCTTCCGGAGGATGTGCGGCTCCTACGCTGTGGGCGGAGCGGCGGGAATACTCTTTTTGAGTATTTATATCCTGATGATCGGGCTTACGGTGTCCGCACTCAGGGCGATGATCATGTTTCTGTTCCGTGTGGGCGCGGATATCACGGGGAGAAATTATGACAGCATGACAGCGCTTTCCTTTTCGGCTGCCGCCGTGCTGGCCTTATGGCCGCTGTCTATATATGATGGGGGCTTCTGGCTGTCCTTTGGGGCGGTGTTCGCGGTGATTCTGGTGCTGCCGGCATTCGGGGATTTCCTGGCACAGGGAATATGGGCCAGCGTGAGTATCAACCTTGTGGTGCTGCCGGTGCTTTTGTATTATTTTTATGAGTTTCCGGTTTATTCGGTGATCTTAAACCTTTTGGTGATTCCGGTGATGTCAGTGCTGCTCTTTGCGGGAATTGTTGGCAGCATCGTCTATGCGGCGGTTCCGGCAGCAGGGAAAGTGCTGCTTAACGTGTGCAAGATGATTTTTTATATCTATGAACAAAGCTGCAGGATAACAGCAGGGCTTCCGGGCGCCCGGATAGTTACCGGGCAGCCGGATATGTGGCAGGTGGCGGCTTATTATGCGTGCCTTTTTGGGGTGCTGTTTTTATACAGCCGGGCAAGAAGGTATGGGAAATTGAGAAAATGCGGACAGCAAAGGCAACGATGCAGGAACCGGCAGTACATCGTGCCGTGCATATTTCTGGCGGCGGGGCTTTTCCTGCTAACAGTCCGCTTTGGGGAGAACGGGAAGCTTATCGTCACGGTGCTGGATGTAGGGCAGGGCGACGGGATCTATATCAAAGGCCCGGCGGGCGGCCATTATTTTATCGACGGCGGAAGCAGTGACGTGAAGAAGGCAGGGAAATACCGGATAGAGCCGTTTTTAAAATCCAGGGGCGTAGGTGAGCTTGACTATGTCTTTATCTCCCACGGCGACAGTGACCATATCAGCGGCATCGAGGAGATCCTTGAACGGAAAAGTACAGGCGTCAGGATCAGAACTTTGGTGCTGCCGGTGCAGGAGGTATGGGACGAGCATCTTTTGGGGCTGGCGAAAAAGGCGATGGGCAGCGGGACGAGGGTTGCTGTGATGGAGCGCGGGATGGCGCTTAAGGAGGGGGATATGTCACTGTCCTGCCTGGCTCCCGGCAGGGACTTTCCCGGTGAAAAGGGGAATGCGGCGTCCATGGCGCTTCTTTTATCCTGCGGGGAATTTGACATGCTGTTTACGGGAGATATCGAAGGGGAAGGGGAGGAAGCGCTCACGCAGATGCTTGAGACGGATTGCGGTGTAAAAAGCATCGAAGTGCTGAAGGCTGCGCACCACGGCTCGAAAAATTCGTCCTCAGAGGAGTTTTTGGCGGCAGTGAAGCCGGAATACACCATTATTTCCGCGGGGATCAAAAACCGGTACGGGCATCCTCATGAGGAGACGGTAGAAAAGCTTACGGCGGCGGGAAGTAAGATCTGCTCCACGCAGGAGAACGGGGCGGTTATGATCGAGGCGGAGGATAAGAAATATACCATCTTCCGTTTCGTGGAAAAGGAAAATGGCAATTGTCCTTGAAGTTGTTCCCGAATTTCAGTATACTGTTTTTGACGGCAGATCAGGATATCCGTATGTATACATGCAAGTATATACGGATATCAAGTGAACGGACGTATATTGGGTTGCCGTGCAGGATGATGACAGGATGTGCAGCAGATGAAGAATATAAATGAGCAGATAAAGACAGGACAATTTAAAAAAGTGTATCTTCTCTGGGGTGAGGAAGCCTATTTAAAAAGGCAGTACAGGGACAGGCTGACAAAGGCTATGCTTCCGGAGGGAGACACGGTGAACTATGCCCGCTATGAGGGAAAGGGGATCGAGCCGGAAAAGCTTATTGACCTGGCGGAGACGATGCCTTTTTTTGCTGAGCGGCGCCTGATCGTAGTGGAAAATTCCGGGTTTTTCAAGACCTCTTCACCGAAGCTTGCGGATTATATCCGGACGATGCCGGATACTGCCTGCTTCCTCTTCGTGGAAGATGAGGTGGACAAGCGGGGGAAGATGTACAAGACCGTCAAGGAAACCGGCTGCGTTTCGGAGATGGGGCGGCAGGATGAAAAGACGCTCCTGTACTGGATCGCCGGGCAGATCAGGCGGGAGGGAAAAAAGATTAGGGAATCTGTGGCCAGGCATCTGCTTTCCAGGGTAGGGACGGATATGGAGCTTTTAGAGAAGGAATTGGAAAAGCTTTACTCCTATACCCTTGGAAAAGAGGAGATTACTGCGGAGGATATCGATGCAGTCTGTACCGCACAGATTACCAACAAGATTTTTGATATGGTGGAGGCGGTTGCCGCGAAGCGGCAGAAAGAGGCGCTTTCCTATTATTATGACCTGCTGGCGCTTAAGGAACCGCCTATGCGCATCCTCTATCTTCTGTCCCGGCAGTTCAGGCTCCTTTTGGAAGTGAAGGAAATGATGAAGCAGGGATATGATAAGTCCCAGATTGCGAAGACAGCAAAGCTCCACCCCTTTGCGGCAGGGAAATACATGAAGCAGTGCCGGGATTTTACGAAAAGCCAGCTAAAAGAGATCATGGAAGAAGCGGCAGGATATGAAGAACTGGTAAAAACCGGTTGTTTAAATGACCGGATGAGCGTTGAACTTTTCATTGTAAAGTACAGTTTGGCATGATATGATACTAGGGTCAAAAGGTTATATTTATCATAAGAAACAGAAAGGTGAAAGAATTGGCAGAGATTAATCAAAGTAAAATCCGTAATTTTTGTATTATTGCCCATATCGATCACGGTAAATCCACCCTGGCGGACCGTATCATCGAGATGACAGGACTTCTCACCAGCAGGGAGATGCAGTCCCAGGTGCTTGATAATATGGAGCTTGAGCGTGAACGGGGCATTACGATCAAGGCGCAGACGGTGCGCATTGTGTATAAAGCGAAGGACGGCGGGGAGTACATTTTCAATCTGATCGATACGCCGGGGCATGTGGACTTTAACTACGAAGTGTCCAGAAGCCTTGCGGCATGTGACGGGGCGATCCTCGTGGTGGACGCGGCTCAGGGCGTGGAGGCCCAGACGCTGGCTAATGTATATCTGGCTCTTGACCATGACCTGGATGTGATGCCGGTGATCAATAAGGTGGATCTCCCCAGCGCAGAGCCGGAGCGTGTCATCGAGGAGATTGAGGATATCATCGGGATCGAGGCTCAGGATGCGCCCCGTATTTCTGCGAAGACCGGGCAAAATGTGGAGGAAGTCTTAGAGCAGATCATCGAGAAGATCCCCGCGCCGGTCGGAGACGCTAAGGCGCCTCTCAAGGCGTTGATCTTTGATTCGGTGTATGATTCTTATAAGGGCGTTATCGTCTTCTGCCGGATCAAGGAAGGGACGATCCGCAAGGGTACACCGATACTGATGATGGCTACCGGAGCGAAAGCGGAGGTCGTGGAGGTCGGATATTTCGGCGCCGGGCAGTTTATCCCCTGTGAGGAGCTGAGCGCAGGGATGGTGGGCTATATCACGGCAAGCATTAAGAATGTCAGGGATACCCGGGTGGGCGATACGATCACCAACGCCCAGGCGCCGTGCAGCAAGCCGCTTCCGGGATATAAAAAGGTGAATCCGATGGTCTACTGCGGCATGTATCCCGCAGACGGGGCGAAATACCCGGATCTCAGAGACGCCCTCGAGAAGCTTCAGCTTAACGATGCCTCCCTGCAGTTTGAACCGGAGACGTCTGTCGCGCTGGGCTTTGGGTACCGCTGTGGTTTCCTGGGGCTTTTGCACCTGGAGATCATCCAGGAGCGCCTGGAGAGAGAGTATAATCTTGATCTGGTGACGACGGCGCCGGGCGTTGTCTACAAGGTATATAAGACAAATGGGGAAGTCATCGAGCTTACGAACCCGTCAAACCTTCCGGACGCCTCCGAGATTGAATATATGGAAGAGCCGATCGTGAAGGCGGAGATCATGGTCACCTCGGAGTTTATCGGGGCCATTATGGATCTTTGTCAGGAAAGGCGGGGGATTTATGAAGGCATGGAGTATATGGAGGAGACACGCGCGCTTCTTCATTACCGGTTGCCGCTCAACGAGATCATCTACGATTTCTTCGACGCGCTGAAATCCCGCTCCAGAGGCTATGCTTCCTTTGACTATGAGATGGACGGCTATGTGCAGTCCGAGCTGGTGAAGCTTGATATCCTGATCAATAAAGAAGAAGTGGACGCTCTTTCCTTTATCGTCCATGCCCAGACGGCGTACGAGCGGGGCAGGAAGATGTGCGAGAAGCTTAAGGAAGAGATCCCGCGTCATCTCTTTGAGATTCCAATCCAGGCGGCGATCGGCAGTAAGATCATCGCGCGTGAGACGGTGCGCGCCATGAGAAAGGACGTGCTTGCCAAGTGCTACGGCGGTGATATCACCCGTAAAAAGAAGCTCTTAGAGAAGCAGAAGGAAGGAAAGAAGCGTATGCGCCAGGTAGGCAATGTCGAGATCCCGCAGAAAGCATTCATGAGCGTACTGAAGCTGGATGACAAAAAGTGATGAAGCCGCTGGAAATCTATGTGCATATACCGTTCTGCGTGAAAAAATGTAATTACTGCGATTTCCTGTCCGCGCCCGCATCCAGGGAGGCGCGGCAGGGATATATAGAGAGCCTTTGCGGGCAGATCCGTTCTTACGCAGATGCGGCAAAGGCTTATGGTGTTGTCAGCATTTTCATCGGGGGAGGGACGCCTTCGCTGCTTACCGGGAGTCAGATAGCGGCCGTCTTTGGGGCGGTCAGGGAGACATTTTCGGTGGAAGCGGAAGCGGAGATCACCATAGAGATGAATCCGGGTACTGTGTCCCGGGAGAAACTTAAGGCTTACCGGGACGTGGGGATCAACCGCCTGAGCATCGGCCTGCAGTCTGCGGATGATGAGGAGTTAAAGACGCTTGGGAGGATCCATACCTTTGCGGATTTCCTTGAGACTTACCGGATGGCGAGGGCGGAGGGCTTTGGGAATATCAATGTTGACCTGATGTCGGCGATTCCGGGACAGACGGTGGAAAGCTACACGCGGACACTCCGGAGGACGGCAGCGCTTTCACCGGAGCATATCTCGGCGTACAGCCTGATCATCGAGGAAGGGACGCCGTTTTTTGCTCTGTATGGAGAAGGGGCAGGCGGGCATGATGAATATGGCCGCCTGCCCCTCCCGGATGAGGACAGTGAGCGGCAGATGTATTATGATACGAAACGGATTCTCGGCGAGTACGGCTATCACCGGTATGAGATCTCCAACTATGCAAAGCCGGGGTACGCATGCCGCCACAATCTTGGCTATTGGAACCGGACAGAATATCTGGGCTTCGGGGACGGCGCAGCTTCGCTGATGGATCATAAACGGTGGGTGACAGGAGGTACGCCGGAGGAACTTAGCCGGGAGGATGAGATGGAGGAATACATGTTCCTGGGGCTTCGCAAGATGGAAGGAGTGTCTAAGACGGAATTTAAGAGGCTGTTCGATGTTTCCATGGATAGTGTGTACGGAAAAGTGCTTGCAGATATGGAGGATAAGGATCTGTTGGAACAGGCGGGGGATTTCGTGCGGCTGACCGAGAAGGGGATTGACGTCAGTAATTATGTGATGAGTGGATTTCTTTTGTAAAAATGCCGAAAAAATGCCGCCCGCCGACAGTCTTTTGCTTATGGCAGCAAGACCGTGGGCGAAGCGGCATAGCTTCTTACCCGAGCAGTGTCTTCATCACCGCAGCGTAAACTTCCCCATTTCTGGCAGACCAGTTGTTGGCGATGGTGGATGCTTCCGCCTTGGTGGGGACCGTGAGGGTCAGGTCGATCAGGGGAAGTCCCTGCTCCATGATCTGGCAGCGCACGCTGTACTCACTGGCGGAGTTCAGATAATAGTCTGACCGGACGGAGTTTTCATTTTTCAGCTCGAACTGCCTGCTTTTTAAAAAGTCCTGGATATCTTTACGGATGTCCGGGGAGATGTCATTGCGGAAAAGCTGCACTGTCTTTTCACCTTCATCGGTCAGGTAGTAGAGCGTGCGGTTATGGGTGCTCTCTTTGCGGATCAGCCCGTCTTCGGCCAGCTCGCCGATCGCCTGATGCAGCTTAAAATAATCCGTATACCCCTGATCTAAGACAAAGTCTGAAATCTGCGCGTTTGTCAGCGGAAAATCTATGCAGTTCAGCATATAGAGAACAATCAGTTTATAAAGCTTGGATGCAGTTGTCATGGTGGAACTCCTTTCCCTGCCAGATATCATTTTTTTTAAGGTGCGCCTGGATCTGGTTCAATACCTTGCGCTTATCCGTGCTCCACATCGGTGTCACAAGGAGGGATCTCGGGCCGTCGCCGGTCAGACGGTGGATGACGATGTCCGGCCTCAGGGCGGCAATGCAGCGTCCGGTGATGCCGATATACTCCTCCATGGAAAGGACGCAGAAAGGCTGCTTCTGATAGAAGTCCGCCAGATCGGTGTCTTTTAAGATATGGAGAAGCTGAAGTTTAATGCCCTGGATGTCCATTCCGTTTAAAAAACGGACGGTGGAGAGCATGTGTTCTTCCTCCTCGCCGGGAAGCCCCAGAATGATGTGGACGATGACGGTGATGCCCCGGGCGCGCAGCGCCGATACCGCCTGCTCAAATACGGGCAGTCCATAACCTCTCCGGATAAACTGCGCGGTGCGCGCGTGTATCGTCTGCAGTCCCAGTTCTACCCACACAGGCTTTATGCCATTCAGCCTGCCAAGGAGGTCAAGGACATCTTCGCCCAGGCAGTCGGGCCTCGTGGCGATGGACAGCACGCGGATATCCGGACGGCGGATCGTCTCGGTAAATATGCGCCTTAAGTACTCACAGGGGGCGTAAGTGTTTGTGTAAGCCTGAAAATATGCGATGTAGGATGAGCCGGAGTACTTGGCGGCTACCAGTTTTTTGGCGGATTCTATCTGTTCGTCTATCGTAAGCGCAGGGCTTGGGGAAAAGTCTCCGGAGCCGCCCCTGCTGCAGAAGATGCATCCTTTGTCCCCAAGGGTGCCGTCTCTGTTGGGGCAGGTCATGCCGCCGTTTAAGGACAGTTTATAAAGCTTTTCGCCGAATTGTTCCTTAAGATAATGATCCAGGGAATGATAGCGTTTTTCTCCCCAGCGTACTGTCTGCGTACCCATGATATCCTCCCATCATATAACCTGGTATCATCATATCATCCCGGGGCGTTCAAATCAACCTCAATTATCCTTTGAAGATTTGCGGCATAAGTGATAAAATAAAATCAGATTGGAAAAGTTAGGAGGTTGATAAAGATGGATTATGCAAAAGAGTCACTGCGGCTTCATGGTGAATGGAAAGGAAAGATCGAGGTAGTTGCGACGGTGCCGGTGGAGACGAAGGAGGATCTGGCGCTGGCTTACACACCGGGAGTTGCCAGGCCTTGTCTGGAGATACAGAAGGATACGGCGAAAAGCTACGACCTAACGCGGCGGCATAACATGTGTCTTGTGGTGACGGATGGCTCGGCGGTACTCGGGCTTGGCGATATCGGGCCGGAGGCGGGCATGCCGGTCATGGAAGGAAAATGCGTGCTGTTTAAGGCATTTGGCGGTGTGGATGCATTTCCGCTCTGCATCAAGAGTAAGGACGTGGATGAGATTGTGAATACAGTTTATATGATATCCGGATCCTTTGCCGGAGTGAATCTTGAGGATATCTCCGCGCCCAGGTGCTTTGAGATTGAAAGAAAGCTTAAGGAAAAATGTGATATCCCCATTTTTCACGACGACCAGCACGGGACGGCGATCATCACTTTGGCGGGGCTTACCAACGCCCTTAAGGTAGTCGGGAAGAAGAAGGAAGAGATCAAGGTTGTGATGAACGGTGCGGGAGCGGCGGCAATCTCCATCGCGAAGCTGCTTCTGACGGCGGGGGTTAAGGATATCACTCTTTGCGACCGCAACGGCGCCATTTATAAAGGGCGTGAAAAGGGCATGAACCCGGTGAAGGAGGAGATGGCGGAGGTGACCAATCTCCAGAGGAAAGCAGGTACTCTTGCGGACATGCTTAAGGGCGCGGATGTATTCATCGGCGTATCTGCACCAGGAGTGGTGACCACAGATATGGTAAAGACTATGGCCAAAGATTCCATTGTGTTCGCCTGCGCCAACCCGACGCCGGAGATCTTTCCGGACGAGGCAAAGGCAGGCGGCGCGAAAGTTATAGCCACCGGACGGAGTGATTTCCCCAACCAGGTGAATAACGTGCTGGCATTCCCGGGGATTTTCCGGGGAGCCTTTGATGTGCGCGCTAAGGATATCAATGTAGAGATGAAGCTTGCCGCAGCGAAAGCCCTGGCTGATTTCATCCCGGAGGAGGAGCTGTGTGCAGACCACATCATCCCGCCTGCATTTGCAGAAGGCGTGGGAGAGGCAGTGGCCAAAGCCGTAGCAGAAGCAGCGGTAAAAACCGGGGTGGCCCGTATAACGCCGTAGATATCCATAGTTTGGAATATGAAGGCTTATAATGAAAACGGAGGCCGGCATGGTCTCCATTTTCATTAGTGAATCTCCATAAAATTCAAAACGAATCTTTACTCGTGCCTTCATATGCTTCCGCGGGATTTCCTTCTGTTTCTGTTGCTTCAAACAATTCCGGGTTTTCAATCTCTACCGTATGCATATGCTTTCCTTTTTTAGATGGTCAAAAATAGGTGTTTAGCTATCTGACATAACCCAACGGACATCCTGCACTTTCCGTTATACCGGTGAACGGATTTGTATGCCTGATAAAATGTTTCCTTCGTATCTGAAAAAAGTCTTTCCAATCTGGGAATGTTGTAGTATAATCATAGCGTTACAACTATTTCAGGAAGGTCGGTTCAGACCGTTATCCCATTATAGCAGGATATTTTAAGAAAGGATTATAATATATATGATGAGAGAAAAATATGAATCCCTGCCCCTTGCTACCTTGAAGGAGCTTGCGAAGGCGAGAGGATTAAAAGGGATTTCAGTAATGAAAAAGGCAGGGCTTATTGAGCTTATGCTTAAGGAAGATGAGAAGGAGAAGAAGGAGAAGCAGGATGCCGTGAAGGAGATGTCTGCCAATACCGGGGATAAAGAGGTCCACGATATCGACCGGTTAGACAGCGGAGTGACTGTGCAGGGGATCCTGGAGGTTATGCCGGACGGCTACGGCTTTATCAGGAGTGCCAATTATCTGCCCGGGGAGAACGATGTCTACGTATCCCCGTCCCAGATCCGCAAGTTCAACCTGAAGACGGGAGACATCCTGGAAGGGAATACGCGGATCAAGACCCAGCAGGAGAAGTTCAGCGCCCTTCTGTACCTGACGAAGATTAATGAGATGGATCCGCTAAAGGCTATGCGCCGGACGAATTTTGAGGATATGACACCGATATTCCCTGACGAGAGGCTCAAGCTTGAGTGCGGAAAGACAAGCACGGCCATGCGGATCATGGACCTGATGTCGCCCATAGGAAAGGGGCAGAGAGGGATGATCGTATCGCCGCCAAAGGCAGGTAAGACAACCCTCCTTAAGCAGGTTGCCCTGTCTGTCCGCCAGAACAATCCGGAAGTACATCTTTTGATCCTTTTGATTGATGAGCGCCCGGAGGAAGTGACGGATATCAAGGAGACCATCGAGGGGGAGAATGTGGAGGTCATCTATTCTACTTTTGATGAGCTGCCGGAGCACCACAAGCGGGTTTCCGAGATGGTGATCGAACGCGCGAAGCGTTTAGTGGAGCATAAAAAGGACGTGATGATCATCCTTGACAGTATTACAAGGCTTGCAAGGGCATATAACCTTACCGTGCCGCCGTCAGGGCGTACTCTGTCAGGCGGTCTTGACCCGGCAGCGCTTCATATGCCGAAGCGTTTCTTCGGCGCGGCGAGAAATATGCGCGGGGGCGGAAGCCTTACCATCCTTGCCAGCGCCCTGGTCAATACAGGCAGCAAGATGGATGACGTCATCTATGAGGAGTTCAAAGGAACAGGTAATATGGAGTTAGTCCTTGACCGCAAGCTTTCGGAGAAGCGGATGTTCCCGGCGATCGACATCGCGCCGTCAGGCACCAGAAGAGAAGACCTGCTTCTTTCTGCGCAGGAGCAGGAGGCGGTGGATACGATGCGCCGCGCGCTGAACGGGCTCCGTGCCGAGGAGGCTGTAGACAACATCCTGAATATGTTCAGCCGTACGAAAAATAATGTGGAATTGATTCAGTTAGTAAAAAAGACAAAATTAATCTAGACAAGAAAGAGCTTTTATGATACAATATGAAAGCTGTTTAGAAAAAAGAAAGATAACCGCGTTAAGCGTAAAACAAATAAAGAAGAGGTGAAATCATGAAAGAAGGAATACATCCAGCATACCATCAGGCAACTGTAACTTGTAACTGCGGCAACACATTTGTGACCGGCTCTACAAACGAGGATATCCATGTGGAGATCTGTTCCAAGTGCCATCCGTTCTATACGGGACAGCAGAAAGCAGCTCAGGCCCGCGGCCGTGTTGATAAGTTCAATAAGAAATACGGAATGGGAAAATAAGCTTACAAGTATCGGGTTGAGGTTTTTTAAAATCTCAACCCTTTTTGTTAAAGGAGAATTTATGAAATCATCGAATATCGGAGGACAGGCGGTCTTAGAGGGCATTATGATGAAGCATAAGGACGACTATGCGGTCGCCGTCAGGAAGCCGGACGGGAAGATCTTTGTGAAAAAGGATGTTTACCGTAGCGTGGTCGGCTTTAAGCCACTGACAAAGATTCCTTTTATCCGGGGAGTGTTCAACTTTATCGATTCGCTTGTGCTTGGGATTAAGACACTGACTTATTCTGCAGAGTTTTATGAGGATGAAGAGGATACAGTAAAGGAGCCGGAGAGCAAAGGCTCAGAAAAGCTTGTGATGGCGGGAGCCATTTTATTTTCAGTGGCTGCGGCAGTCGGTATCTTTATGGTGCTGCCTTATTTCCTTTCTTCGCTGCTTCGGCCGCTTATTACCTCGTATGCCTGGCGCACGGTTCTGGAGGGCTTTATGCGGATCGGCATATTTATCGCCTATGTGCTGCTGATCTCGAGGATGGAAGACATCCAGCGCACATTTATGTACCATGGTGCGGAGCATAAGTGCATCAACTGTATCGAACATGGGCTGCCGCTGACGGTGGATAATGTGCGGATCAGCTCCCGGCAGCATAAGCGGTGCGGGACCAGCTTTTTGTTTTTCGTGCTTGCTATCGGTATCCTCCTCCTGCTGCTGATTCGGGTGGAGTCCCCGGTTATGCGGGTTGTGGTGCGGATTGCCCTTCTGCCTGTTATTGCGGGGATTTCTTACGAGGTGTTGAAGCTGGCAGGAAGAAGCGAGAATCCGGTGGTTGATCTCTTAAGCAAGCCGGGACTTGCGATACAGAAGCTAACGACGAAGGAGCCGGATGACGATATGATAGAAGTGGCAATTCAGGCAGTGGAGGCAGTGTTTGACTGGAGAGCCTATGAAACGGAAAATTTCGGCGCCGCAGAAGATAAAAGGAGCGGGATGCTTTAGTGCTACAGGGGATAAAAGGAGTGGGGTGCTTTAGCGCGGCAGGAAAGGATAAGAAGGTAAAGAAAGGCAGAATGTGTTGACGATTCAGGAGATTTATCAGGAAGGCGTAAAAAAGCTCGAAGGAGCAGGGATCATAGATGCCGCGCTGGATGCGTGGTATCTGCTCGAATATGTGACGGGGATCAGTAAGGCTGCTTATTATGGATACCCGGGGCGGGAGATCTGCGGGGAAGATAAAGAACGTTATTTCTATTATATCGAAGAGCGGAGAAAGAGGATTCCGCTTCAGCATCTTACCGGGGTACAGGAGTTCATGGGCTTTCCCTTTCTGGTCAATGCGCATGTCCTTATCCCCAGGCAGGATACGGAGGTTCTGGTGGAGACAGCGATGAAGCGGATTGGGCCGGGGATGCGGATACTGGATATGTGCACAGGCTCGGGCTGTATATTGTTAAGCCTCCTGAAGCTTTGCAAAGCAGGGCAAGTCACGGGAACAGGCGCGGACATTTCCGGGGAAGCGCTCGATGTTGCCAGGGAGAATGCCGTAAGGCTTGGCATATCGGCAGAGTTTGTGCAGGGGGATCTTTTTGAACATATAGCATCCGGAACACAGTTTGATCTGATCGTGTCTAATCCGCCCTATATACCGACAGGGGTAATTGACAGTCTTCAGGAGGAGGTAAGGCTTTACGATCCGCGGATTGCTCTTGATGGTAAGGAGGACGGCCTTTTCTTTTACCGCAGGATCACAGAGGAGAGTACTTCGTATCTGAAAAGAAATGGCTGGCTTTTACTTGAAATAGGCTGTGAGCAGGCAGGAGCAGTATGCAGATTGATGGAAGCGGCGGGTTATGACAATATAATGGTGAAAAAGGACCTGGCGGGTCTTGACCGTGTTGTGATGGGCATGTACAATGGAGAATAGTTGTTATTAGGAGGAAATAAGATGTTTGACAGGTTAGAAGATTTACTTATTCGCTTGGAGGAGGTGCTTAGCGAGCTTTCTGAGCCGGATGTGGCCAGTGACCAGAATAGATTCCGTAAGCTGATGAAGGAGCAGAATGAGCTGACGCCCATCGTGGAGGCATATAAAGAATATAAAGGATGTAAGCAGGCCATCGAGGACAGTTTACAGATGCTTGAGGAGGAGAGCGACGAGGAGATGCGCGAGCTCGCCAAGGAGGAGCTTAATGATGCCAAGGCAAGGGTAGAAGAATTAGAGCATGACCTTAAGGTGCTTTTGCTTCCCAAGGACCCCAATGATGATAAGAATGTTATGGTTGAGATTCGTGCAGGAGCCGGCGGCGATGAGGCGGCTTTGTTTGCTGCGGAGATTTATCGTATGTACATTCACTATGCAGAGAGCCGGCGCTGGAAGGTGGAGCTTGTGGAGTGTGAAGAGATCGGCATCGGCGGGATGAAGAATGTAACCTTTATGATCAACGGAAACGGCGCTTACTCCGTGATGAAATATGAGTCCGGCGTGCACCGTGTACAGCGGGTGCCGGAGACAGAGTCTGGAGGGCGTATCCATACGTCTACCATCACGGTAGCAGTTATGCCGGAGGCTGAGGAGGTGGATGTACAGATTGACGAGAAGGATATCCGTATTGACGTCATGCGCGCATCGGGAAACGGCGGACAGTGTGTCAATACGACAGATTCCGCGGTGCGTCTGACCCACTATCCCACAGGGATCGTTATCTACAGCCAGACGGAAAAATCGCAGCTCCAGAATAAGGATAAGGCATTTGCCCTGCTGCGTGCAAAGCTTTATGATATGGAGTGCCAGAAGCGGCATGACGCGGAAGCAGAGGCGAGAAAGAGCCAGATCGGGACCGGAGACCGTTCGGAGAAGATCCGTACTTACAATTTTCCCCAGGGGCGTGTGACGGATCATCGGATCGGACTTACGTTATATAAGCTTGATAAGATCATGAATGGAGATATACAGGAGATCATTGATGCCTGCATTGCGGCTGACCAGGCGGCGAAGCTGGCGAATATGAACGATTAGCATGAAAGAGAAACTAAAAAAATTATTTGCATACTACCATCCTTACCGGCGTCTGTTTTACAGTGATCTGTTTTTTGCCATACTTGGAGCGGCGGTGACACTTATTATTCCGCTGATCATCCGGTACATTACCAATGAGGTGGTTTATTTCGGGCCTGAGGAAGCGAAGCGCGCGGTACTTAATCTGGGGCTGGTGCTTCTGGGACTGATATTGTTGGAGATATTCTGTAATTTTTACATCGCATACTATGGACATATCATGGGAGCGAAGATGGAAGCAGATATGCGCAGAGACATCTTCGGACATTACCAGAAGCTTACTTTTGCTTTTTATGATAACCAGAAGGTGGGACATCTTCTTTCCCGGATTACCAGTGACCTGTTTGATATCAGCGAACTTTTACACCATGGGCCGGAGGATCTGGTCATTTCTGTCATCAAGATCATTGGTTCCTTTGCGATTCTTTTGACGGTGAATGTAAAATTGGCGCTGATCATGTTTGCCTTTATTCCGGTCATGGTAATATTTGCCTTCTACTATAACGGGAAGATGAAGACCGCATTTGTACATAACCGGGAGAAGATTGCGGATATCAACAGCCAGATTGAAGACAGCCTGGCGGGAATCCGTGTAGTAAAATCGTTTGCCAATGAAAATGAAGAGATGAAAAAGTTCAAAGCGGGGAATGATAATTTTGTAAGTGCAAAAAAGGTCAGCTACAAATATATGGGAATCTATCATTCCGGTCTTGGTGCCATGACGACGCTGGTGACGGTGGCAGTGATCACCTCCGGCGTGGGGATGATGCTCTCCGGCGGTGTGGCACTCACAGATCTGATCACATTTCTTCTCTATATTAATAATTTCACGGACCCGGTGAAGAAGCTGGTGTCTTTTACCGAGCAGTTTCAGAACGGGTATTCCGGTTTCGAACGGTTTCTGGAGATACTTTCCATTGCGCCGGATATTGCAGATAAGCCGGGTGCAGTTGATTTGGAGAAGGTGAAAGGGAATATCGAATTTCAGGATGTGTCCTTCCATTATGAGGATACATCTGAGCAGGTGTTAAGCTCTATCAACCTCAAGGTCAAGGCAGGAGAATATATTGCCCTTGT
Source organism: uncultured Lachnospiraceae bacterium (assembly GCA_947363565.1). Classification (GTDB taxonomy): domain Bacteria; phylum Bacillota; class Clostridia; order Lachnospirales; family Lachnospiraceae; genus MD308. Next base: position 20,000 of record CANAPP010000020.1, read on the forward strand.
AGGGCCGTCGGGTGTAGGTAAGACGACTCTTTGCAGTCTGATTCCCAGGTTTTACGAAGTGTCGGCGGGAAAGGTCTGCATAGACGGCACGGATATCCGGGATATCCGTCTTGAGAGTTTAAGGAACCATATCGGTATCGTCCAGCAGGATGTATATCTGTTCGCAGGGACCATCATGGATAATATCCGTTACGGGAAACCGGAAGCTGACGATGAGGAAGTTGTACGTGCAGCGAAGCGTGCCAATGCCCATGAATTTATTATGAGTTTTCCGGACGGGTATGATACAGACATCGGCCAGCGGGGGGTGAAGCTCTCCGGCGGACAGAAGCAGAGACTTTCTATTGCGAGGGTATTTTTAAAGAATCCGCCGATTCTCATCTTTGACGAGGCTACGTCGGCTCTTGACAATGAGAGTGAGCAGGTAGTGCAGAAGTCCTTGGAGAGCCTGGCAAAAGACCGGACAACCTTTGTGATCGCCCATCGGCTTACGACCATCCGAAACGCCGGGAAGATCCTTGTGCTGACGGAAGAGGGAATCGCGGAGCAGGGGACCCATAAGGAACTTATAGAGAAGAAGGGGATTTATGAGTCTTTGTATCATATGCACTTTTAGTCAGAAAAAGCAAGTCAAAGACCCCGCTGTAAGCAACGGGGCATCAAATTTACAATGCTGCAGAGCAGCAGGGGATTTGACCCTCGCGGCAGTCGCCAAATGTGCATGGAAACATGCCCGCTTGGCTTGTTGCTCGCGGGAATAAAAACAGGATAGAAGGATGATTATGGAAGAAATACAATTTAAGAGGGCAGAACTGGAAGATAAAGAGATCATATCGCGGTATTTAAAGCATCACACAAGCAGGAGCTGTGAGCGTACTTTTGTGAATGTTTTCCTGTGGTCCAGGCAGTATCCGGTGAAATGGGCGGTGATCGAGGGGGCGCTTGTCTTTAAGAGCGAGGACGACGAGCATGTGTCCTTTGCATTTCCGGCAGGGGATGACGACAGCGTAAAAAAGGCTATGGAGTTCATGAAAAATTACAGTGAACAGCGTGGCTTTCCGTTTACGATGTACAATATCACACCGGATAATTTTGCAAAATTGGAGGAGTGGTATCCAGGCAGGTTCCAGGTGGAGTACGACAGGGACTACGCAGATTACGTGTATGAGACGGAGAAGCTTGCCACGCTGTCAGGGAAAAAACTTCATGGGAAACGCAACCACATCAATAAGTTCAAAGCGATGTACGACGGTCGTTGGAGTTACGAGGCCATGTCCGAGACTAATTTAGAGGAGTGTTTTCAGATGGCGCTTAAGTGGCGCAATGAGAATGGCTGTGAGGAGGACGAGGAGAAAAATGCCGAGATGTGTGTGACGCTCAATGCACTGCGGTTGTTTAAGGAGCTTGAACTTGTGGGCGGGGTTCTTAAGATAGACGGGGAGGTTGCAGCCTTCACTCTCGGGGAGCCGGTCTGTTCGGATACCTTTGTGGTCCATATCGAGAAGGCTTACGCTGAAGTACAGGGTGCATATACCATGATCAACCAGCAGTTTGTAGAGGATGCGTGCATGGATTACAGGTATGTCAACCGGGAGGAGGACACGGGAGCCGAAGGCTTAAGAAAAGCAAAGCTTTCCTACCGCCCGGCGTTTTTGGTAGAAAAGGGCAATGTGAAGGAAATAAGCGAAGGATAAATGTAAAGGAGAATGAAAAGATGATTGCAGAGAAGATGAAAAATATGGTGGCGAACAGTTCGGCAATCCGCGCCATGTTTGAGGAAGGGAACCGTCTGGCAAAGATATACGGTGCAGAGAATGTGTATGATTTCAGCCTGGGAAATCCCAATGTACCGGCTCCGGAAGCAGTAAAAAGAGCGATTTTTGAGCTGCTTGAAGAGGAAGATGCGGTGGTACTCCATGGTTATACCAACAGCAACTGCGGCTATGCAGATGTGCGGAAAGCTGTTGCAGATTCCTTAAATGAACGGTTCGGCACAAAGTTTGAGGGAAAGAATATCGTCATGACAGTGGGTGCCGCAGGGGGTCTCAATGTGATCTTAAAGTCGCTGATCAATCCGGGAGATGAGGTGATTGCTTTTGCACCGTATTTCGGCGAGTATCGTTCTTATACAAATAATTATGACGGTGTATTGGTGGAGATTTCTCCGAATACAGTGGATTTTCAGCCAAAGCTTGATGAATTTGAGCAGAAGATCACGCCGAAGACAAAGGCTGTTATCGTGAATACGCCGAATAACCCGACGGGGGTCGTGTATTCTGAGGAGACGATAAAGAAGCTGGCAGCTATCATGGAGGAGAAGCAGAAAGAGTTTGGCACGGATATCTTCCTGATTTCCGACGAACCGTACCGTGAGCTTGTGTATGACGGCGCCGAGGTTCCGTATCTGACGAAATATTATGCCAACACGATTGTAGGATATTCTTTCAGCAAGTCCCTGTCCCTGCCAGGTGAACGTATCGGTTACCTGGTGATTCCGGATGAGGTGACGGACAGTGAGGAGGTACTTGCAGCGGCGAATGTTGCCACACGGATCTTGGGGTTTGTGAATGCGCCCACACTCCAGCAGAAAGTCGTGGCCAGATGTCTGAATGAAAAGACAGACATTTCTTACTATGACCGAAACCGCGAGACGTTGTACCAGGGACTGAAAAGCTGCGGATTTTCCTGCATCAAGCCGGAGGGAGCTTTCTACCTCTTTGTGAAATCTCCGGTGGCTGATGAGAAGGAATTCTGCGCGGCGGCGAAAAAATATAACCTGCTTATCGTTCCGGGAAGCTCTTTTGCGTGCCCGGGGTATGTGCGGCTGGCATACTGTGTTTCCTATGAGACAATTGTGAATTCTCTTCCCAAATTCCGGGAACTGGCAAAGGAGTATTTTTAGATGAAAGCATTTGAAAAAAATATTCGTAAAGTAGAGCCTTATGTTCCGGGCGAGCAGCCCCAGCAGACGGTGATAAAGTTAAATACCAACGAGAATCCGTATCCGCCTGCGCCGGGAGTTGCGCGTGCGCTGAAAGCGATGGATCCGAACCGACTCAGGCTTTATCCGGATCCGACGGCAGGAGAGCTTGTGAAGACGCTTGCAGACTATTACGGAGTCAGTGAGGACCAGGTATTTGCGGGAGTTGGCTCTGACGATGTTTTGGCTATGTGTTTCCTTACATTTTTTTGTTCGGAAAAACCTATACTTTTCCCGGATATTACTTATTCTTTCTATAAAGTATGGGCCAATCTTTATCGGATTCCTTACGAGTGCTGTCCGGTGGATGAACATTTCCGTATCGTAAAAGAAGATTATTTCCGGGAGAACGGAGGGATCATCTTCCCGAATCCTAATGCGCCTACGGGACTTTATCTTGAGCTCTCCGAGGTGGAGGAGATCATTGCCCGCAATCAGGACGTGATCGTGATCATCGACGAGGCATATATTGATTTTGCCGGGAGGTCTGCACTGGATCTTATCGAAAAGTATGAGAACCTGATCGTTGTCCAGACGTTTTCCAAAGCACGGTCCATGGCGGGGATGCGGATTGGATATGCCATCAGCAATCCTTTGCTGATCAGGTATCTCAATGATGCGAAATATTCGTTCAACTCTTATACGATGAGCCAGGCGGCGATTGCCTGCGGGGTGGAAGCGGTGAAGGATAAGGAATATTTTGAGGAAGGAATCCGTAAGATTATCAAGACAAGGGAGCGCGCGAAAAAGGAGCTTGAGCGGCTTGGCTTTGTCTGCCTTGACTCCCAGGCAAACTTTATCTTTGTGACCCATCCGGAGTACGAGATGAAAGAGCTCTATGAGACACTGAAAAGTAAAGCCGGGATCTATGTACGCTATTGGGGCAGTGAGCGGATTGAACAATATATCCGGATTACCGTCGGCACGGAAGAGGAGATGGATGCTTTGCTTGGATTTTTAGAAGGATATAAATAAAATAAAGGGAGAACATTATGACAGAAACATTGATACAGGGGATCATTGACGCACTGGGAGGCAGTGTAGGGAAAGAAGCGATCGTATTTATCATATCTATGATACCGATCCTGGAACTTCGAGGAGCGCTCTTGGTTGCAGGTCCTTTGCTTGGCGTACCGGTATCAATAGCGGTGCCGATAAGCATTATCGGGAATATTATCCCGGTGCCGTTTATCCTCCTTCTTATCACGCCCATCTTCCGGTGGATGAAGGGGACGAAGCTGTTTCGGCCTATGGTGGAGAAGCTGGAGAGTAAAGCCATGAGCAAGAGTGATCAGATAGAAAAATATGAGTTCTGGGGTCTGGTACTTTTTGTGGGAATCCCGTTGCCGGGGACAGGGGCGTGGACCGGTTCTTTGATCGCGGCTCTGCTTGGGATTAAGTTCAAGAAGGCATTTCCGGCGGTGATACTTGGAATATTGATGGCTACGGTGATCATGTGCTTTATCTCCTATGTGCTTCTTGGGGGAGTGAACCTGCTGGGTTGACTTCCGGCCGGGGACAGGTTATTGAAAAACCATCCCGGCAGAAACTTTACATGGGTGTCATTTATTGATATAATATTAACAGATATTAGGAAAAGGAGAATATTAGCATGGACAAATTATACGACATCACCGCATTGGGTGAACTTTTGATTGATTTTGCGATGAACGGGCAGAGTGAGCAGGGCAATAATCTGTTTGAAGCGTGTCCCGGAGGAGCGCCTTGCAATGTACTTGCGATGTTAAATAAGCTTGGCAGGAAGACGGCATTTATCGGAAAAGTGGGCGCTGACCAGTTTGGACGTCTCCTTAAGGATACGATTTCCGAGGTGGGCATCCATGCGGAAGGCTTATGTATGGACGAAGAGATTCCCACGACCCTTGCATTTGTACATACTTTTCCGGACGGAGACAGGGAGTTTTCCTTTTACCGTAAGCCGGGAGCGGATATGATGCTTGATGAGAAGGATGTAAATGATGATATTATCCGGAATTCAAAGGTATTTCATTTTGGAACTTTGTCCATGACCGGAGAGCCGGCGAGGACAGCGACAAAGAAGGCTCTTGAGATAGCGAAGGAGGCGGGATGCCTCATTACCTTTGACCCGAACCTGCGCCCTCCGCTCTGGAAGACGTTGGATGAAGCGAAGGAGCAGATGGAATATGGCTTCGGGTATTGTGATGTGTTAAAGATTTCGGACAACGAGATTCAGTTTGTTTCCGGTATGGAAGACTATGACGACGGTATCCGATATTTGCAGGAGAAATACAATATTCCCCTGATCTTTTTGACGATGGGGAAAGACGGAAGCCGTGCTTACTATAAAGATCTGCGGGTAGAGCGCGCAGGATTCCCGGTGAAGGCTATCGAGACGACCGGAGCGGGAGATACTTTCTGCGGCTGTGCGATCCATGGAGTGTTAAAGTATGGGCTTTCGGATCTCGACGAGGAAAAGCTGGGAGAGATTCTTAGCTATGCCAATGCGGGTGCTGCCTTGATCACATTAAAGAAGGGGGCGATCCGCTCCATGCCGGATCCGGAGCAGATCGATGAACTGCTCAGAGAACGAGGAGTATAGGACGATGGCGATGAGGATCAATAAAACACTTCCGTCGCCGAAGGCTCTGAAAGCGGAGTATCCGCTGTCGGAGAAGCTGATAGCGATGAAGGCCAGGCGCGACCGGGAGATTAAGGATGTGTTCACAGGGAAGTCGGATAAGTTTCTGGTGATCATAGGCCCCTGTTCTGCGGACAATGAGGATGCAGTCTGTGAATATGTGAACCGTCTTTCCAGGCTTAATGAAGCGGTATCGGATCGTCTGATCCTGATACCGAGAATATATACGAATAAACCGAGGACTACCGGGGAGGGCTATAAGGGAATGCTCCATCAGCCTGACCCGGACAAAGCTCCGGATCTGTATGCAGGAATTCTTGCAATCCGTAAGATGCACATTCGGGCGATGGAGGAGAGCGGTCTGACGGCGGCGGACGAGATGCTTTATCCGGAGAACAGAAGTTATTTAGACGACATCTTGTCCTATGAGGCGATTGGTGCGAGGTCAGTCGAGAACCAGCAGCACAGATTGACGGCCAGCGGGATGGATATTCCCGTAGGGATGAAAAATCCGACGAGCGGTGATCTGGCCGTTATGCTTAATTCCATAGTTGCAGCACAGATGGGTCATCGTTTTATTTACCGTGCTATGGATGTGACTACGGACGGCAATGAGCTTGCCCATGCGATCCTGCGGGGCGGTGTGGATAAGTACGGCACTTGTATCCCTAATTATCATTATGAGGACTGCGTGCGGCTCCTTGACCTGTACGGGAAAAAGGAGCTTAAGAATCCGGCGGTAATTATCGATGCCAACCATTCCAATTCCAACAAGGCGTACAAGGAGCAGAAGCGGATCGTGAGCGAGATCCTGCACAGCAGAAAGCATTGCAGCGGCGTAAGAACGCTGGTGAAGGGTGTGATGGTAGAAAGTTACCTGAAAGAGGGAAGACAGGATATCAGTGAGCATATGGAGTACGGCAGATCGATCACAGATCCGTGCCTTGGCTGGGAGGATACGAAAGAGCTGATCAAAAAAATCGCGGATGAATGTTAAAAACAGCAGGCACCGAAAAGCGCCATGCTTACGGCTGCTGCTGTTTTTTATAGTTGATATCATATTTTTCGAGCAGAAGGATCTGTTCCTGCGCAAGCTCCCTGGAGGCAAGCGACAGATTCCGGTACCGGACGATCAGCCGCTTTTCATCTTCGGACAGAAAGGATTGCGCAGAGCTGTCCATATAGATGATTTCGTCATTGACCAGATAATCCAGCGAAACGTTGAAAAGATTGGCGATCGCTGTCAGGCTTTCTTGGGAAGGCTGGCGCTTTTTCGTCGCATTTTCATAACCTGCGATCGTGGAACGGGAAACGCTGAGCCGTTTCGCCATTTCTTCTTGTGTCATGTTGTTTTTAAGTCGGAGTGTGCGTATTTTTTCGGCAAAAGACATAGTAATCCCTCCTTCCAGATCTGATGCTTATATTTTACCAAGTGCTGCAGAAAAGAACATCAGATGTGGCGAATATCAACGAAAACTATAGTATGTTCCGATACGGAACATACTATGCGGAATATAAGAAAGAGATGAGGCAGTAATGCGGCAGGAAAGATTTAAAATGGAAAGAGAAGGACTTGTCACAGAAGGACAGGAAGTAGAGATCAGCGAGAGAAGCGCCGTGACCGGACAGTATACTTATCTGGTCGAGCCGTCTGTGGCAATGTCGGGGATTTACCGGACAGCGCAGAGGATCATGTCCAGAAAAGGGATCATCAAAAAGATCGAGCAGACGGAGAAAGGGTTCTATCTCCTTGTAGAGCTGAAGGATTAGCAGATGAAAACTTCTTGTGAAAACTGCGTTCAGTCACCCGTTGACACGGAGAAAAAAAGCAAATATAATTTAAGGGAGCAGTAAATGTTGAGGGGACGAAAGAGCCTATGATAATTGCGAAGAATGATGAAAACAAAAGAAGTATGCTGTGGAAGGCTGCGACCTTAGTGTCGTCGGTGCTGATCATACTGATTGCCGTGTATCTTCTGGCGAAGCTTTTTACTTCCAATCCGTTAGAAGGAAGCTGGGAGGATGAGGACGGCAATCTTGGCATGACCATCGAAAAGAACGGCACGCTTATCGTGAATGTTCCGGATCTTTCGGACGGCAGCGTGGACGTGAAGATGCATTATACCCTGGATAAGGAGGAGAAGACCATCTCTATCCATCCGGATGAAGGGGAGTATGCTAAGCTTTTAGAGGATTCAGGCGGTCAGTATACGAAAGAGGAGCTTTTAAGGTCGGTGGATCCGGTCATCACCACCTTTAACTACAGTGTGGAAAAAAGCTGCCTTACGCTGACGGAACGCGAGTATGGAGAACAGATGATATTCCTGAAAAAGTAACATTGGAGCTATCCCTCTATTTGTCATCGGCGGATGCGGTGGTATGTAGAGGGAATTTTTAATTGCCGCCCCCAATGGGCCGGGCGGATAGGTTTACCTTCATTTCTTACGGTTATGTGAGGGTCGGAAGCGAATAGTGACAGGATTTATGGGAGGTGCGTTTAAGGTGTTAAGAGACGGTACAAAAAAGATACGGATTGGTGATGTGGTGATCGGAGGGGGTAATCCTGTCGTCATCCAGTCCATGACCAATACACGGACGGAGGACGTAGCGGCGACAGTCGCCCAGATACGAAAGCTTGAGGCGGCAGGCTGTGAGATCATCCGCTGCGCCGTGCCGACGATGGAGGCGGCAGAGGCGCTGTCCCGGATAAAGAAGCAGATACATATCCCGCTGGTGGCGGATATCCATTTTGATTACCGGCTGGCCATTGCGGCGGTTGAGAACGGAGCCGATAAGATCCGCATCAATCCGGGCAATATCGGCGATGCCGGGCGTGTCCGTATGGTGGTGGAAAAGGCGAAGGAGTACGGCGTGCCCATACGGGTAGGGGTAAACAGCGGTTCTCTGGAAAAGGAGTTGGTGGAAAAGTATGGCGGCGTCACTGCGGAGGGCCTGGTGGAGAGTGCCCTTGACAAGGTAGGGCTGATTGAGACCTTCGGGTATGACAAGCTGGTCGTCAGTATCAAGTCCTCGGACGTGATGATGTGCGTCAAGGCGCATGAGGAGCTTGCAAAAGTCTGCCCGTACCCGCTCCATGTAGGAATCACGGAGGCAGGGACTATCCTCGCGGGGAATATCAAGTCCTCAATCGGACTTGGGCTTATCTTAAGCCAGGGGATCGGTGATACGATCCGGGTGTCCCTGACCGGGGATCCGGCAGAGGAGGTCAAGTCGGCAAAGCTCATCTTAAAGACGTTGGGACTTCGTAAAGGGGGCATCGAGGTGGTGTCCTGCCCGACCTGCGGGCGCACGAAGATAGACCTGATCGGCCTTGCGAACCAGGTGGAGGATATGGTGGCGGACATCCCTCTCAATCTAAAGGTGGCCGTTATGGGCTGCGTGGTAAACGGCCCTGGTGAGGCGAAGGAGGCGGACATCGGAATCGCCGGGGGAATCGGCGAAGGCCTGCTGATCAGGAAGGGCGAGGTTGTGAAGAAGGTGAAGGAAGAAGAGTTATTGGAGACTTTGAGACAGGAGCTGCTTAACTGGAATGAGTAAGACGTTTTTTGAAGTATTTCCCACGTTGAAGGTGAACCAGAATATCGAGATGATGTTTCAGGGCGTAGAGGTGACAAAGGTTGCCACTAATACAGGCCGTGATTTTATCCGTGTGCATATTTTGGGAAAGCATCTGCTCCAGAAGAAGACGGTGTATGAAGCGGAGAAGCTTCTGAAAGAGCAGCTTTTCGGAAGGAGCAGCGTTAAGGTGGAGATTGTGGAGCGGTACGAGCTTTCCGGGCAGTATACGCCGGAGAATCTCATGGACGAGTATAAGGACAGCTTTATCCTGGAGCTTGGGCAAAGGAGTGCCGTGGAGCGCAGTATGCTGAAAAGCGCGAGCTGTACCTTCAAAGAAGGAAACATCCTCTGCCTTACGCTTAATGACACGATCGTCTCCCAGGGGAAAAAGGAGTCGCTGACGGGATATTTAAAAGAAGTGTATGAAGACCGCTTCGGCCTGGACGTTGATATTCGGGTGAGTTATGATACCCCGAAGGAGAGCAAGTTAAAGTATAATGACCTGAAAGTACGCCAGGAAGTGGACGAGATCTTGAAGGCCGCCGCTGCCGCCCGCAAAGAAAAGGGGGAAGAGCCAGAGAAGGAAGCGCCGAAGAAAGCTCCGGAAAAGAAGGAGGACGCAAAGACAGGCAGCCCCAAGGGGCAGAGCCGGCTTTCCGGATTTTCCGGAGGGCGCAGGCGCGAGCAGCCTATGGGCCTTAAGCGCTCCAATGATCCCAATATCGTGTACGGCCGGGATTTTGACGATGAACCGATCAGGCTTGTCCAGGTGGTGGGCGAGATGGGGGAGATCACTTTCCGGGGGAAGGTGATCAGCTTCGAGACGCGGGAGATCCGCAATGAAAAGTCCATTATCATGTTCGCGGTCACGGATTTTACGGACACCATCATGGTCAAGATGTTCGTGAGAAACGACCAGCTTCCCGAGATATTGGGAGAAGTGAAAAAAGGTGCATTTTTAAAGATCAAAGGGGTTACTACTATCGATAAATACGACGGGGAGCTTACCATTGGCTCGGTGTTCGGTATCCGCAAGATTCCGGATTTTACGGAAGGACGGCAGGATACGGCGCCGGAGAAGCGGGTAGAGCTCCACTGCCACACGAAGATGAGCGATATGGACGGGGTGTCCAGGGTGGAGGATATCTTAAAGCGCGCCCATGACTGGGGGCATAAGGCGGTGGCGATCACCGACCACGGCGTCGTCCAGGGCTTTACCGAGGCGCATCACTACCTGCAGGGGCTGGATAAATCGGATCCCTTCAAGGTGCTCTACGGGGTGGAAGGATATCTGGTAGACGATTTGCAGGATGTGGCGGTCAATGAAAAAGGGCAGTCCCTTTCCGATACTTATGTGGTATTTGACCTGGAGACGACGGGCTTTAGCTCAGTGAAGGACAAGATCATCGAGATCGGCGCGGTGAAAGTGGAGAACGGAAAGATCACGGAGCGGTTCAGCACATTTGTCAATCCGAAAAGACCTATTCCCTTTGAAATCACCCAGCTTACCGGCATCAGCGACCAGATGGTGATGGACGCGCCGGATATCGGGACGGTGCTGCCAGAGTTTCTTGATTTTGTGGGAGATGCGGTGCTGGTGGCCCACAACGCGGGCTTTGACGTGGGGTTTATCGAGCAGAACTTAAGGTATCAGGATATCGTGCCGGACTTCACATCGGTGGATACGGTGGCCATGGCCAGGATCTTACTGCCTACGCTGTCCAAGTTCAAGCTCAATATTGTGGCAAATGCGCTGCACATCTCCCTGGATAATCATCACCGGGCGGTGGACGACGCGGGGGCGACGGCGGAAATCTTCGTGAAATTTGCCGAGATGCTGAACAGCCGGGGCATCCATACTCTGGCGAAATTAAACCAGTTTGGCGCCCAGAGTAAGGAGATGGTAAAGAAGCTTCCGTCCTATCACGTCATCATCCTGGCAAAAAATCAGGTGGGGCGGACGAATCTCTACACGCTTGTGTCCAAATCCCATCTGGAATATTATGCCAGGCGGCCGCGGATTCCCAAAAGTGAACTGTCAAAGTACCGGGAGGGGCTGATCGTGGGAAGTGCCTGTGAGGCGGGAGAGCTTTATCAGGCCATTTTAAATGACAAGTCGGAGGAGCGCATAGCAAAGATTGTCGGGTTTTATGACTATCTGGAGATCCAGCCTCTGGGAAATAACCGGTTTATGATCGACAGCGACCGGATCAGCAAGGTGAACAGTGAGGAGGACTTGCGGGAGATCAACCGGCAGATCGTGCATCTGGGCGAGCAGTTTAACAAACCGGTGGTGGCTACCTGCGACGTGCATTTCCTGGAGCCGGAGGATGAGGTGTACCGACGGATCATCATGGCGGGGAAGGGATTTACCGACGCGGATAACCAGGCTCCGCTGTACCTTCATACGACGGATGAGATGCTCACGGAATTTGAATATCTTGGTTCCGAGAAGGCGAGGGAGATCGTGGTCGAAAATCCCAACAAGATCGCGGATATGATTGAGCGCATTTCCCCGGTGCGCCCGGATAAATGCCCGCCGGTCATCCCGGATTCGGACAAACAGCTCCGGGAGATCTGTTACCGGAAGGCGCACAGCATGTACGGGGAAGAATTGCCGGAGATTGTCACGGAGCGGCTGGAGAGGGAGCTTCATTCGATCATCTCCAACGGATTTGCCGTGATGTACATCATCGCCCAGAAGCTGGTGTGGAAGTCCAACGAGGACGGTTATCTGGTGGGGTCAAGAGGCTCTGTCGGCTCCTCTTTCGTGGCGACTATGGCGGGAATCACGGAGGTAAATCCTCTAAGTCCCCATTATTACTGTGAAAAATGCCATTACAGCGACTTTACCTCCGATGAGGTGCGTGCCTTTGCAGGCGGCTGCGGCTGGGATATGCCGGATAAAAAATGCCCCAGGTGCGGCGCGCCTCTTGTCAAGGACGGCTTTGACATTCCTTTCGAGACATTCCTGGGATTTAAAGGGAACAAGGAGCCGGATATCGACCTTAACTTTTCCGGAGATTACCAGAGCAACGCCCATAAGTATACAGAAGTGATCTTCGGGGCAGGGCAGACCTACCGGGCGGGGACGATCGGCACGCTGGCGGACAAGACCGCTTTCGGCTACGTGAAGAATTATTATGCGGAGCGGGGGCAGGGGAAGCGGGTCTGCGAGATCAACCGGATCGTCCAGGGCTGTACGGGTATCCGCAGGAGCACAGGCCAGCATCCGGGCGGTATCATCGTCCTTCCCCTGGGGGAGGATATCAACTCATTTACCCCGGTGCAGCATCCGGCAAATGACGTGAACACGGACATCGTCACCACCCATTTTGATTACCACTCCATCGACCACAACTTATTGAAGCTTGATATTCTCGGCCATGATGATCCGACCATGATCAAGACGTTGGAGGAGTATATCAGCTCCCCGGCCATGGACAACGAATACAACGAGACGGATCACAAATTCGTAGCTACAGAGATCCCGCTGGACGATAAAGGGGTGATGTCTTTGTTCCATGACACCTCGGCTCTCGGTATCACGCCGGAGGATATCGGAGGATGTCCGGTGGGCTGCCTTGGGATACCGGAATTCGGGACGGATTTTGTTATCCAGATGGTGGTGGATACAAAGCCACAGTCACTGTCGGACCTGATCAGGATCTCCGGGCTGTCCCACGGGACGGATGTGTGGCTTAACAATGCCCAGGAGCTGATACGGAGCGGAAAGGCGACGATTTCCACGGCCATCTGCACCCGTGACGATATTATGACATATCTTATTAACAAGGGGATGGACAGTGAGCTTTCATTTACCATTATGGAAAAGGTGCGTAAGGGCAAAGGACTGACGCCGGAGTTCGAGGAGGCCATGAAGGCTGCGGGCGTGCCGGACTGGTACATCTGGTCCTGCAAGCAGATCAAGTACATGTTCCCGAAGGCCCATGCCGCGGCTTATGTTATGATGGCTTACCGGATCGCCTACTGCAAGATCAATTATCCGCTGGCTTATTACGGGGCATATTTTGGTATCCGTGCGGATGCATTTTCCTACGAGCTGATGTGCCAGGGGAAGGCGAAGCTTCAGCAGTATATCGACGACTATGACCGACGCGCGGCAAGCCTTTCCCAGAAGGAGCAGGCGACGCTTAAGGATATGCATATCGTCCAGGAAATGTATGCCAGGGGCCTGGAATTCGAGCCGATCGATATCTACAAGGCAAAAGCGACGAAGTTTCTGATCGTGAACGGGAAGCTGATGCCGCCCTTTACCAGCATCGAAGGGATGGGAGAGAAGGCGGCGGAGGCTGTGGCGGAGGCAGGTAAAGACGGCCCGTATCTGTCCAGGGACGATTTCCGACAGCGGACGAAAGCCAGCAAGACAGTCATCGATTATATGGCGAAGATGGGGCTTCTGGGCGATCTGCCGGAGTCCAACCAGCTATCGCTTTTCGATCTGTAAAGGCCGGATCGGCATTATCGCTTTTTGTCCGTAAATGGCCGTGCCGGAAAAAATGATATGGCGGCTGCTTTGTCCGGCTGCCGGAAATAGAAAGGGATGACTGACGATGAACAAGAGATATAGAGGGATTATCTGTATCATCCTGTCTGCATTTTGCTTTGCATTTATGAATATGTTTGTCCGGATGGCGGGGGATCTGCCTTCGGTGCAGAAAAGCTTTTTCCGCAATTTTGTGGCGGCGGTGTTCGCTTTTGTGATTCTGATAAAGGACGGCGTGCCGTTTTGGTGCAGACGGGAAAATCTGCCTTACCTGTTTTTGCGGGCGGGATTCGGGACGATGGGTATCCTTTGCAATTTCTACGCCATCGACCATCTGGTGCTGGCAGACGCTTCTATGCTAAATAAGATGTCGCCTTTTTTTGCGGTGCTGTTCAGCTTTCTTGTGCTGAAGGAGAAGGTGACGGTGCCTCAGGCGCTCATCGTGGCGGGGGCATTTGCCGGCAGTATGTTTGTGGTGAAGCCTACGTTTTCCAATATGGATCTGATACCGTCAGTCATCGGCCTCCTGGGCGGAGTATGCGCGGGAGCGGCCTACACGATGGTGAGGAAGCTGGGGGAAAATGGTGAGAAGGGGCCGTTCATCGTATTCTTTTTCTCCGTCTTTTCCTGCATGGTGACGGTGCCGTGGCTGATCTTTGATTTTCACCCGATGACGGCCGGGCAGCTTGCCGTGCTTTTGCTGGCAGGACTTAGCGCGGCCGGCGGGCAGTTTTCCATCACGGCGGCCTACACCTATGCGCCGGCCAGGGAGATATCGGTGTATGATTATTCCCAGATCATCTTTGCAGCCGTATTAGGCTTCGTGGTGTTCGGACAGATCCCGGATTGTTTGAGCTGGCTGGGGTATGGGATCATCTGCACGATGGCGGTGGTCATGTTTTTCTATAACACGAGATGGAACTGTCAGCAGGATCACCGGAAAAAGGAGTCGGATTCATGAGGCGGTCACAGATGACCTTCTGGTGCCATGAGATCATCCGCTCTCAGGCGCCGGCGGGCGGTTTTTATATCGACGCGACGATGGGAAAGGGGCAGGACACCCTGTTTTTGTGTGATCTGGCGGGCAAGTCAGGCCGGGTGCTGGCTTTTGATATCCAGGAGGAGGCGCTTCGGTGCACGGGAAAGCTTCTTTGGGAGCGCGGGATGGAAGACAGGGCGGAGCTTATCCTTGACGGGCATGAGCACATGGAAAGATACGCGGAAGACGGGACGGCGGATGTAATCTGCTTTAACTTCGGCTATCTTCCCGGCGGAGACCACCGCATAGCGACGGCGGCGGATACAAGTGTGACGGCGGTGAAGCAGGGGCTTTCTGTCCTTAAGCCGGGCGGGATGATGAGCCTTGTGATCTACAGCGGCGGCGATACAGGCTTTGCGGAAAAAGAAGCGCTCCTTTCATATCTGCGGACACTCTCCGCAAAGGAATTCACGGTAATCGTAAATGAATACTGGAACCGGGGGAACTGCCCGCCGGTGCCGGTATTTATATTTAAAAACGGATAGCCCGCCTGGCTTGCTGCCTGCGGGAATAAACGTATATCTTGATCAACTGCCGGTACGGCAGAATACAGGAAAGGAATTAAAGACCATGAGAAGAAAAGACAGGAAAGTGACCAATCGGGAAGAGATCCGGAAGGTACTTGATGAATGTAAGGTATGCAGGATTGGGATGATAGCTGACGGGAAACCCTATATCGTCCCGATGAACATGGGATGTGATTATGACGGGGAAAAGCTGGTGCTCTATTTTCATTGTGCCAAGGAAGGAAAGAAGCTTAAGCTTCTTGGTGGGAATGCACAGGTAGGTTTTGAGATGGACAAGGAGATCGCGCTGGCAGAAGGGGACACACCCTGCCAGTATAGTTATCATTTTATGAGCATAATCGGAAGCGGACAGGCAGAGCTTGTGGAGGATGAGACAGAGAAGGCGGAGGCTCTTGCAAAGATCATGAGGCATCAGACGGGAAAGGATTTTGATGATTTTGATAAGAATCCGAAACTTTCCCGGGCGGTGACAGTCATTAAAGTAACGGCAGAAGAGTATTCCTGCAAGCAGAATTTGCCTGCAAATTAGCACTTTAATTTGGGAAAGTATTATGCTATACTTAAAGATATTTGTACGAAAGGATGGACCAAAGAATGGCAGAAACGAATAAAGTTATCATGCTTGGCAACGAGGCGATCGCCAGAGGTGCCTATGAGGCGGGGGTAAAGGTATCCGCTGCATATCCGGGTACGCCAAGCACAGAGATCAGCGAATATTTAGTACAGTATAAGGATTCTTTGTACTGCGAATGGTCACCCAATGAGAAAGTGGCAACTGAGGTGGCGGTAGGTGCTTCTCTTGCAGGGACGAGAGCTATGGCCTGTATGAAGCATGTGGGATTCAATGTTGCGGCTGATCCCGCATACAGTGTCTCTTACATGGGTGTAAACGGCGGACTTGTCATCGTTGTTGCGGACGACCCCGGCCTTTACAGTTCCCAGAATGAGCAGGATACAAGGATGGTAGCCCGGGCCGCTAAACTCCCCGTCTTAGAGCCGTCAGACAGCGCAGAGGCGAAAGAATACATGAAGCTGGCTTTTGCGCTCAGCGAGAAGTTCGACCGCCCCTTTGTCTATCGTACTACCACGAGGCTTGCTCATTCCCAGGGTATCGTAGAGCTTGCGGACAGGCAAGAAATACCTGATAAGGAGTACATAAAAAATATTCAGAAAACGGTCATGATGCCGGTCAATGCCAAGATGCGCCATGTAGAGATTGAGAAGCGGAACAGCGAACTGGCACAGGCGGCTGACACGCTTTCGATCAACAGAGTGGAGATGAATGATACAAAGGTTGGAGTCATCACCAGCGGTATTCCGTACCAATATGTGAAGGAAGCTATGCCGGAAGCATCGGTGCTGAAGCTTGGCATGGTAAATCCGCTGCCGAGGAAGCTGATCGAAGAGTTTGCGGCGCAGGTAGAAAAGCTTTATATCGTAGAAGAGCTTGACCCGGTGATCGAGGAGCAGGTGAAGTCCTGGGGGATTGAAGCTGTCGGAAAGGAGATCTTCACCGTTCAGGGCGAGTACAGCGCCAATATGCTTAGGGAAGCCGTTTTAAAGGAAGAGCTTTCTATTAAAGAGCCTGCGAAAGCGCCGGGAAGACCGCCGATTCTTTGTCCCGGATGTCCGCATCGAAGTGTGTATCATGTATTGAATAAATTAAAGCTTCATGCTGCAGGTGATATTGGCTGTTATACTCTTGGTGCAGTAGCGCCTTTAAGTGTTGTTGACACAACGATGTGCATGGGTTCGAGTATCTCCACTTTACACGGCATGGAGAAGGCAAAGGGGAAGGAATATATCAAAGACTGGGTGGCAGTTATCGGAGATTCCACATTCCTCCATACCGGGGTCAATTCACTGATGAACATGACTTATAACCATGCGACAGGGACAGTCCTGATCCTCGATAATTCCACAACAGGGATGACCGGGCATCAAGATCACGCGGCTACCGGAAAGACACTTCAGGGCGATCCAACCTACGCGATCGATATCCCGGCTCTTTGCCGTTCCCTTGGCGTAAAGAATGTGGCGGAGGTCAACGCATTCGATATTGAAGCATTAGAAAAGACAGTAAAAGAGGAGCTTAAAAAAGACGAGGTATCCGTGATCATTACCAAGAGTCCGTGTGTACTCTTAAGCAAGGCAAAGAAGCCCCTTTATGCTGCGCATACGGATAAATGTAAAAAATGCGGCATGTGCATGAAGCCGGGATGCCCTGCCATGACAAAGAATGGGGATGGAACGGTACGTATTGATGATACCATGTGTACCGGCTGCGGACTTTGTGAGAGCTTATGCAAATTTGGAGCAATCGAATTGGTAAAGGAGGGGGACAGATAATGGCAACAAAGAATATTATGATCGTCGGCGTCGGCGGCCAGGGGACGCTCCTTACCAGCAGGGTCTTAGGCGGTCTTGCCACGCTGGGGGGATATGACGTAAAGCTGTCAGAGGTCCATGGTATGGCCCAGCGGGGCGGAAGTGTGGTAACTTTTGTCCGTTACGGTGAGAAAGTGGCTGAGCCTATCGTAGAGGAAGGCCAGGCAGATGTGATCATCGCTTTTGAGCGCCTTGAGGCGTTGAGATATGCCCATTTCCTGAAAAAGGACGGCGCACTTATCGTCAATGACTGGCGGATCGATCCTATGCCGGTGGTGATCGGCGCGGCAGAGTATCCGGAAGGCATCCTTAAGACATTGGAAAAGGAGCATAAAGTCTATGTGGTGAATGCTACAGAAGAGTCAAAAAAGCTTGGCAATCCAAGGGTGTTCAACCTGATCGTGCTGGGAATTGCAGCGCAGCATATGGATTTTACCAGGGAGCAGTGGTATGAGGTGATTGAAAAGACTGTGCCGCCAAAGACTGTAGAGATCAACAAGAAAGCATTTGATGTGGGATATCAATTATAGATGAAAGAAGGAGTTAAGACATGGCAAAAGTAACATTATCCGACTGGAAGGAGCAGATTAGAACCCCTGAGATAGAGTGTATGAGCAGGGATGAGATGACCGCGCTCCAGAGCGAGAGACTGGTAAAACAGGTGAAAAATGTATATGAGAATGTGGAGTTTTACCGAAAAAAGATGGACGACTTAGGGATACTGCCGGAAGATATCAAGAGCATCGAGGATATCGGAAAGCTACCATTTACGACGAAAGAAGACTTAAGAGATAATTATCCGTTCGGCCTTCTGGCGGTTCCCCAGAGTAAGATTGCCAGAGTTCAGGGAACTTCCGGTACGACAGGCAAGCTCACACTTGCCTCATACACCCAGAAGGATGTGGATGTGTGGGGAGAATGTGTGGCAAGAGGGCTTACGATGGCAGGGCTTTCTGCAGCGGACAGAATCCATGTGTGTTACGGCTACGGGCTGTTCACCGGAGGTATGGGTTTAGATCTCGGCGCCCAGGCTCTTGGAGCTATGGCAATCCCCATGTCCTCCGGCAATACGAAGCGTCAGCTTATGTGTATGGAAGATTTCGGAGCTACGGCATTTGCCTGTACGCCGTCCTACGCGCTGTATCTTGCAGAAGCGGCGGCAGAAGCGGGGATCGTAGATCGTCTTCAGATCCGGGCAAGCATCAACGGCGCAGAGCCGTGGACAGAGGAGATGCGGAAGAAAATAGAGAGCATCTTGAATATCAACAGCTTTGACATCTACGGATTGTGCGAGATTACCGGACCGGGTGTGGCTATGGATTGTATCCATCATAAAGGACTTCACGTATATGAAGATTATTTCTATCCGGAGATTTTAAATCCGGCTGATCAGAGCGCATGTGCCGATGGAGAGACAGGTGAGCTTGTATTTACCACTCTTGCCAAGGAGGGGATGCCGTTAATCCGTTACCGCACAAAGGATCTGACCAGTATCGAGCATGGTACCTGCCAGTGCGGGAGAACCTTGCCGAGAATCCAGAAGTTCACCGGACGTACCGACGATATGAAGGTGATCCGCGGCGTGAATGTATTCCCGACGCAGGTTGAGACGGCACTTCTTTCTATGGGCGGCGGAGTAGCACCGCACTACATGATGATCGTAGACCGTGAAAATAATCTGGATGTCCTTACGGTTATGGTTGAAGTGGATGAGAAGTATTTCTCTGATGAGATCCGAAAGCTTGACCAGTTAAAGGCAAAGGTAGGTGCGGTCCTTAAGCAGGCGCTTGGGGTTTCTGCAAGAGTGAAGCTTGTGGAGCCAAAGACGATCCAGAGAAGTGAAGGAAAAGCAAAACGTGTCATTGATAACAGAGAGTTGTAGAAAAAGTCGTAAAAAGGAGGATAACCATGAGTGTAAGTAATACAATACAGCAATTGTCGGTATTTTTGGAAAACAGGGAAGGGCGCCTCGACGAAGTTCTGAAAGTGCTCTCAGCGGCAGAGGTGAATATTGTTGCATTGAGCCTGGCAGACACGTCCGACTACGGGATGCTGCGTATGATCGTATCAGATCCCCAGAAAGGACGTTCCGCGCTCAAAGAAGCAGGCATCACGGCGATGCTTACGGATGTGGTGGCACTGAGGGTTCCTCACGCCACAGGTTCCCTGTGCAAGGCGATGCACCAGATCGTAGAGGGAGAAGTCAATGTGGAATATATGTATGCATTTGCAAATGGAAGCGATGCGGCGGCAGTACTTAAGAGTGATGACCCGGCAAGAGTAATTGATATTCTGAAAGGAAGCGGCTTTGACGTGTACTCCGCAGACGAGGCATACCGCGCAAACCAGTAGCATGGACGGGGTAATGAAAAAAATCATGGCGCTTCAGGCCGTGATGCACAGAATCAGGCACGGCGAGGAGCTGTATGTGGTGATGTCTGCCAGCACCCATATGCCCTTTGTCTCCTGCAATCCAAAGACTTATGACGACGAGATATTTCTTTATTTCGGAAAAGACGAGGCGGTCAAGGGCGCACAGTGGTTTCTCGCAAAGAAACATCCCATACAGCTTGCCGGGATAGACAAGAAGAGCCGTCTTAGCTTTTTCAGCAGCCTGTTTTCCATGGG
The DNA here is from genome assembly GCA_947363565.1 of uncultured Lachnospiraceae bacterium. Taxonomy (GTDB): domain Bacteria; phylum Bacillota; class Clostridia; order Lachnospirales; family Lachnospiraceae; genus MD308. The sequence continues at coordinate 40,268 of CANAPP010000020.1, forward strand.
TGTCAATGCCGTGACCGTCAGCAAATCCTTACCGGGGGAGATGGTCATCCAGCTAAACCAGCTGGTCAGCCGTCAGGATCCGGAGAAGCTTTCTAAGCGAGCGCGGGTGGAGAATCCGGAGCTTCACCTGACGTCCCTGTATTTTGCGCAGGAGCTGGCGAAGAAGGGGAAAACTGACCCGGACGCCGGGATGCCGGAAGAGCTTAAGACGCTGGACGAGGAGCTTGCCGCACATTTCCGGCGGGCGAGATACATCATCGCCGTGGACGAGGACGGGGGAGGTATCCCCCTCGTCCGCAAGAACGGCAATAATTACCAGCCGGTATTTACCGATATGCGGGAGTTTCAGAAGTTCAACCGGGAGAGAAAATACAGTGTGTCGTTGTTAGAATATGATACGCTGAGAGAGATCCTCTCGCCCGGGACCGCCGGGGTGGTGATCAACCCTTTCGGGGCGGATGTGCTGCTGCGGGTGGATGAGTAGGCGAAATGCGCCGCAAAGGTTCGCATAGTTTAAGGGGATGCGGAAGAATCTTCTACCGCATCCCCTTTTGCCGTAATCTTATTTTGTGTATTGCTTTTAAATATCTAAATCCTCAACTTATTTATCTATATAAAAGGCACATCGAAATTTTGATTGGCGTGATAAAAGTTAAAGCTTTGTAACGTTCACTGCCTGAGGGCCTTTAGCGCCTTCAGTCACGTCGTACTCCACTGCCTGTCCCTCTTCCAGAGACTTGAAGCCTTCCATATTAAGTCCTGAATAGTGTACAAATACATCATTACCAGCTTCATCAGAAATAAAGCCGTAACCTTTTTGGTTGTTAAACCACTTAACTGTACCTTTCATTACGATACCTCCATAAAATGTTAGTTGAATATCACTGCACCTTGCCTGAGTGATACTTAAACAGACTACCATAATTAAGGTGAAAAGTCAATGCATTTATCCATAGTCGGTCATAACTTCTTGACGAAAGGCCGTGAAAAGAGTAAAGTATAATTGAGATTAAAAGGTAAAGGAAGTGCGCTATGATTACACTGACCGGGAAAAAGGTTTCCGAGGGGATCGCTATTGGAAAGCTTTCGTTTTATCGAAGAGATATTAAAGAAGTACGCCATATCTATGTCAAGGATGTGGAGAAGGAGATTTCGCGTCTGCAGAAGGCGAAGGAGCGGGCGCTGTTTGAGCTGCAGGAGCTTTACGAGATCTCGATCAGGGAGGTCGGGAAGGCTAATGCGGCGATTTTTGAGCTTCAGCAGGATATCCTGGACGACGACAGGCTTTGGAATAGGATCACAACGATTATCATCGATGAGAAGCTGAATGCGGAGTACGCGGTAAAGACGGCCACGGAAGAGTATTTGAAAGAGGGGCGCAACAGGGCTAATGAGCCGGATGTGAGAGACGCGGCGATCCGGATGATTCGTATATTGTCGAGAAGCTGGAAGGATAAGCTGTATGCGGATGAGCCGTTTATCATGGCGGCGGGGGATCTTTATCCCAGTGAGGCGGTGCAGCTTGATAAGGAGCGGGTCTTAGGCTTTGTGACAAAGTACGGGACAGTCAACTCCCACACGGCGATCATTGCCCGCACGAAGGGCATCCCGTCGGTCATCGGCCTTGGGGAGTCGCTGAAGGCAGAGTATGAGGGCAAGACGATCATCGTGGACGGTTACGAGGGCAAGATCTATATCGAGCCGGATTATACGCTGTTGACGAGGATGAAGCGGCGGCAGGACGAGAACAAGGTACATATCACGAACCTGGAGCGCTTAAAGGGTAAGGAGAATATCACCCAGAGCGGCCAGAAGATTGATATCTGTGCCAATATCGGTATGCGGGAGGATATCGAGCGGGTGATCCGGAGCGATGCCGGAGGCGTCGGGCTGTTTCGGAGTGAGTTCCTTTTTATGGAAAACGGCAACAAGATGCCGACAGAGGAGCAGCAGTTCCAGGCATATAAGCTGGCGGCGGAGTCTATGGGCATGAACCGGGTAGTCATACGTACTGCGGATCTGGGCGGCGATAAGCGGGCGGAGTTTTTGGAGATGGACGAGGAGCACAACCCGGCCATGGGCCTTCGGGGCATCCGCATATCCCTGGAGAAAGAGGAGATGTTCAAGACCCAGCTTCGGGCGATCCTGCGGGCATCGATCTACGGAAATGTGCAGGTGATGTTCCCCATGATCACGAAGGTGGAAGAGGTCGTGAAGGCGAAGGAGTATCTTGAGGCCGCGAAGCAGGAGCTGAAAGCAGAGAAGGCATTTTTTGATGAAAATATCAAAGTAGGCGTTATGATCGAGACGCCGGCGGCGGTCATGTTAAGCGGAGAGCTGGCAAGAGAGGTGGATTTTTTCAGTATCGGGACCAATGACCTGACACAGTTCACTCTTGGCATGGACCGGACGAACGAATCGGTGATGAGCCATTACGACACCAAGCATCCGGCGCTGCTTAAGATGATCCGGATCGTCACGAATAATGTCCATCTGGAGGGTAAGACGATCAGTGTCTGCGGGGATCTGGCGGCGGATCTTTCGATGACAGAGTTTTTTGTCCAGATTGGCGTCGACGAATTGTCGGTGGCACCGGACCAGGTGTTGGGGCTCAGGAAAAAGATCAGGGAGATCCAATAAATCATAACAGCAAAGGAGCAGGATTATGTGGACGAGACAACAGCTTAAGAACAATGCAAAGATCAGTATGCAGCAAAATTACTGGAGCTGCGTGGCGGTTGCGTTTATTATGTCAGTGGTGGAGGGGATCGGCGCTGCGCAAAGCGCGGGAAGCAGCTCGAGAAGCGTTCTGTCAGACGGAAGCTATGAGTACGGCAGCTACTATGGCGGCGGTTACCATGTGGGCTTTCACTGGGGATTTCCGGCGGCTGCGTCGGTGATGGTCGCTATCGGCCTTGTACTGGTCATATTTGGGCTTCTCCTCGGCATTTTCGTGGGAAATGTCCTGCGTATCGGCGCCAACAGATTTTTCGTGCTAAACCGCACGGAAATGGTCCGTACGGGCATGGTATTTGACGGCTTCCGCTCGGGGCATTACGGCAATATCGTCCTGACCATGTTCCTCAGGGATCTGTATACCGCACTGTGGACGCTTTTGTTTATCATTCCGGGGATAATCAAAAGCCTGGAATATAAGATGGTGCCTTACATCCTCGCGGAGAATCCGGGGATGGATCAGCGGGAAGCCTTTGCCATCAGCAGGCGGATGATGGACGGCGAGAAGGCGGGTACTTTCGTACTGGAGCTTTCCTTTATCGGCTGGTATCTGCTGGCGGGCATCACCTGCGGCCTGGCGGGGATTTTCTATGTGCAGCCTTATTACGAGGCGACCATAGCGGAACTTTACGCATATAATAAAGGAAAGGCTTTTCACGAGGGATATATTCAGTAGGAGGCAATCTTGGCAAAGTTTTTGGCAAAAGTTTTTTGAAAAATAGCTTACATTTATTGTATTTGTGTGATATAATAGAGTAAAGAAAGGATTATGTCGGCAAATGAGAACTTCATAGATGATATACCAGATGAAGCTGGCGTACGGTCTATAAGCGATATATGCTTGGATTGTGCGCCTTTTCTATGATGGATAGAAAAGGTGTCCGGCAGTTTCCTTTCCGTAGGCAAACAGGGGATGTCAGACAGGATAGCAGCGAAACGTCAGCGGATGAACAGGAGGTTAATATGTTCAAAATTGGTGATCAGGTAGTACATTATAAGGAAGGTGTCTGTGAAGTGACTAATATTGGGAGGCTTGATATAGGATGCTCCGACAGGAAGAAGGAGTATTATACGCTTAAGCCTTTATATAATGCGGGTGGAACGCTTTATATGCCAGTGAACGGAGAAGAAAAGCAGCTAAGGAAGGTGATATCATCCCATGAGGCGAAGGAATTGATCGATGATATGCCCAATATTGACGTCCTTAATGTCAGCGATGAGAAGCGCAGGGAGATCACATACAAGGAGGCACTGTTTAAAAACCAGTGCAGGTCATGGATCTCGCTGATGAAGACATCTTACATCAGGAAGCAGGAGCGGATAGCGGTCGGCAAGAAAGTGATCAATGTAGACGACAGATATCTGAACAGTGCGGAGAAGTTCCTGTATGGGGAGCTTGCAGTTGCATTGGACATGCCGAAGGAGAAGGTACGCGAGTACATTGCAGGAAAGATGGAGTCATAAGAAAAAGTGCTTTGGGCGGCGGGGAGCGCCTGGAGCACTTTTTTGGCGCGCCCGGCGGGCGCATGTTCTGACCGGGAAGTTAAACGGATGGAATTTCGCCTTTCCGACAACAAAAGACCGCGGATTATGGGGCGAACAGAGCCATAATAAACAGGCAGATGATGATACCCACGACAAGGATGCCGAGCCGTAACATAAACTGCAGCGTTTTTTTCTTTTTGCTCTTGCCGCTGTGGGAGGATTCCTCCTGGGACATGAGAAATGGCAGATAGAGGTCGCGGCTCAGTGTATAATCGAATCTTACGGCCTTATCCTTGGTAAACTGCGCATACTGCAAAAATCCGTTCCAGTCTTTGCAGACGGCCCGCCAGCCGTTGATCAGTTCTTTTTTTAAGTCCTCCGCCGGGGTGCGGGAGAAAAATCCGATATCCGGGCGGTAACGGGTAATATTCTGATAGGCCGGGTCTGCCTGTTTCCCGTAAAAGCTTTCCAGTGACCGTTTAAGTCCAGCTTGTGCGGCGCTCTGTGCGTCCTGCTTCTGGCCGTAAGCATCTACGACATAACGGTAGATCTTCTGGAAACTGTCAGCCTGAAATCCCGGGGCAGAGCTTTTGTGCTGGTATTCAGGCATCTGCTTCAGGCTCTGGTTGTTCTGGAGAAAGTATTCTTGGGCATAAGTGCCCATGGCGTATTTTAAGGCAGAGGCAGTCCCGTCGTTAAGTCCGGCCTGTTCGATGAAGGTCTGCGCTTTGAGTGAGGACATGCCTGCCGAAAAGCCGAGATATTCCTCGCTGGTGTAAGGAAGCTTTGACGGCTCTATGGGCACCTGGGTCTGGTTGAGGTACTGGATAAAGGTCTGCGCCTGCTTAAGGTCTGACAGGGTAAAGGTCTTGCCGCTTGTCAGGTATCCGCCCCGCTGGAGCACTTCAGCGGCCCGGGTTCCATTCTGTTCAGAACGACCCACGTAGGTCTGGTACTGAGAGTTGATCCGTGCTTTGGCATCGCGCTGATAGATGATGCCCTGGGTCATCTGGCGTCCTCCTGTGCCTTTTTGCGCCGTGTTCTGTGCCTGGGATCCTGTACTTCCAAATGATGTGCTTCCTTCCGGTGAGGGCAATGGTTTGCGCTCCGCCATCTGTTCGAACAGTCCGTTGATCAGCGCGTCTGCGGAGGATGGCTGTCCGTACTGCCCGAGGAAATCAAGGAGCGTCTGGAAATTGGAGTTCACAAGCTGCTGGATTGCATTCAAAGTCAGGGCATCAAGCTGCGCCATCAGTTGGAGCTGCAGGGTGCCTTTGTAATCCGAAAGAATTTCCTTCATCAATTCCTGAAAAATATTCTGTATCTGACTGAAATTTGCGGTTGCTGACAGCCGCGGATCATACTTCCAGTAGAACATCTGCTCAAGTTTCCGGTTCATGATCCGTTCATCGGCCGTTTCGCTGCCTGAACCCGTGCGGTTTTGTTCCTTCGTTGATTCCAGTTCGGCGCGGTCCTGCTGCTTCTGGTATTTGGCAGCCTCAGCTTCTCTTGCCAGCGCTGCGTCAAGGATCATCTCCCCGGCACGTATCTCTTCCATGGCTTCCCCAAGTTCTGCCAGAGCGCCGTCAGACGGCGCCTGAGTCCCGGAAGCCTCCTGGTTTCCTGCGCCCTGTTCTGCGGGGGGCAGAGGTAGCTGAGGGTTCTGCTGGTTCTGGTTTGGAAGAAGCGGATTCGGGATTACCGGTTTTCCGGCGCTTGGAGTTGTTATCGGTTGGTTTAATACATGTTGAATATCCATAATCTTTTTCACATCCTTATCTATATTATCGGCAGGAGATAGAAAAACTTGAAAAGCACACTCTCTTTTTTGGTGCATACAATATATTGTTATTATTTTCAAGGAGGACATTATGAAGAAGAGAGTGTTTGCTGTTCTTATGGCTGCCGCTCTGGCAGTCACAGCCTTGTCTGCATGTTCAGGCGGGGATAAGAAGGAGGAGGCGTCAGAGAGTACAGCCGGTGGAAACGGGGGTGCGAAGGATGAAGGTACGGGGAAAGATGCGTTGAAAGAGTCTTCCGAGGGGGAGATGCTCCCGGCTACGACGAAGGTCGTGCTCAATGAGGTTGCACATTCAATCTTTTATGCACCGATGTATGCGGCGATTGAGGAAGGGTATTTTGCGGATGAAGGAATAGATCTGGAGTTGGTGACAGGATTTGGAGCCGATAAGACGATGACTGCGGTTATTTCTGGCAGTGCAGATATTGGGTTTATGGGTTCTGAGGCATCGATTTACACCTATAATGAGGGAGCAAATGACTATGTAGTTAATTTTGCGCAACTTACCCAGCGTGCCGGGAATTTCCTTGTAGCGCGGGAAGAGATGCCGGACTTTAAGTGGGAAGATCTGAAAGGTAAGGATGTGCTTGGGGGGAGAAAAGGCGGTATGCCGGAAATGGTTTTCGAGTATATCCTGAAACAGAACAACATCGACCCGCAGAAGGACGTAAAGATTGACCAGAGCATTGATTTCGGGTCTACAGCAGCGGCATTTTCCGGGGGACAGGGTGACTTCAGCGTGGAGTTCGAGCCATCTGCCACAGCTCTTGAACAGGAGAAGGACGGATATGTGGTGGCGTCCCTCGGAACAGACAGCGGATATGTGCCCTATACAGCATTTTCAGCGAAACAGAGCTATATTAAGGAGAACCCTGAAGTGATCCAGGGCTTTACCAACGCACTGCAGAAAGGCATGGATTTTGTGCAGGCTCACAAGCCGGAGGAGATTGCTGCTGCTATAGAGCCGCAGTTTAAAGAGACAGACCTGGATACCATCACGACGATCGTGACCCGCTATTATGAGCAGGACACATGGAAAGATAATCTGGTGTTTGAGAAAGAAAGCTTTGAGCTTCTGCAGGATATTCTGGAGGAGGCAGGGGAGCTTGAAAAGCGGGCGCCTTATGAAGAGCTGGTGACGACAGAATTTGCTGAGGCAGCGGTTAAGTAGGCTCGGGCAGCAGGAAGACTGATCAGATAGAATTGCTGGGAAATAGGGAAAGGCCGGTGCAGTGCCAAAAAGCGCCGGCCTGTTAAAGTTTACAGAAAAAATTATTAGTTATTTTGGTGATAAAGTTTGCCGGAACCCCGCAAATGTAGTATCATAAAATCAGAAATACTTTATAACACTACCACGCGAAAAGAGGAGGAAAATTTATGAAAAAAACTATCACACGCAGCCTGATTTTAGTTATGCTTTTGACGGTATTTCCGGTATGCCAGGTACAGGCGGCGCCAAAATACACCGGGTCATATTATAAAAAGTACAAAGTAGAAGGAAAAGCGGATGTCCAGCCGTGTTTTAACATTACCGTCAACAAGATAAAAAATAATAAGATCAAGTTCCAGGTTACCTATGTCGGAATCAATGCTTCGCCTTTATATGAAACCAATGTGATCACAGCGAAGTTGAGGAATAAGACCGCCTCCTTTAAATGGAAGGATACCTGGGGCAATTCAGGCACTGGTAAGCTCAAGCTCTATAAAGGGTATGTGAAGATAAAGATGAAGCAGACGAAAACCGCTGCATGGAATCGTGCGACGCTGGATACACAGGGAAAATATAAAAAGATTGCGAAAAAGAATAATAACAAAAAAGTTTACTCATGGGAATAGTCAAATACCCCGCTGCAAGAGATGGGGTATCTGTCCCTCGAGGCAGCCGCCAAATGCGCATGTAAACATGCCCACTTGGCTCGTCGCTTGAGGAAATAACGAATTATATTAAAAACAAATCCGTGGTGCCGGCGCACACACGGATTTGCTTTTAAACATACTGATGGAGCATACGGGATTCGAACCCGTGGCCTCAACAATGCGAATGTTGCGCGCTCCCAACTGCGCTAATGCCCCATAAATAACTGAAAGCAGATAACGGGAGTCGAACCCGCCTCTCCGGCTTGGGAAGCCAGTGTTCTACCGATGAACCATATCTGCATAATTATATTATAGCACGTTTACATTTCAATGTAAAGCAGATCTTGAGTTTCCGCAGTTTTATCCACAAGACCCTGATTTTATGAGTATCATAGTA
>CANAPP010000021.1 GCA_947363565.1 uncultured Lachnospiraceae bacterium
AAATTTCTTTCTATTTTTTCAAAAAAACACTTGACTTTTTATTAGCAGGCTCTCTCATCCTATCTGGATGCCTCTAAAAACAATCTGTCTACGATATCAACAGCCACATCCTCATATCCGCAGAACCCGCCTTTTACAACAACCGGCAGCCCGTCATATTTCCCGATGATCCTTCCCACATCCACTTGAGCCACAATGTTGTCCATCGCCTGTATACACGCAACATCGATTTTCCGGCAGACGCTCTCCATCGTATCTCCGCCCGTCAAAAGCAGCCCTGCGATCCGTTCCTGTCCTGCCTGCTCCAGAATCCCTTTTGCAATGCGGGCAAGGCCATCATTGATCCGCACGGAACTCATCCCTTTTGTAAGCCCGCGCCGCTGATCCTCCTCCTTAAGGTTGACCACCGAGCCGTGAAGCGCCGTCTCTACAACAATCGCCTCCGGCCTTTCCGCAGTTTCTGCAAGCTCCATGGCCTTGCGCACGACCCGGGTTACTTCCCCGTCCGTCTCTTCGCCTCCGTCTATCAGCTTTTCCGGCGATGCACTGATGATACGAACCCGTTTATTCACCTCGCATAACCGCTCGATCTGCCGTTTCGTCGCCGGATTTGCGCTCCCTATGATCAGCAGGGCGAATTTGTCCTTTCTAATCCCCGTCCCCTCTTTCACTCCGACGTTGCCTAACGCACCGTCCACAGCGGTATGGTTCCCCGTGCGTTCTGCTCCTATGCTGCCTGCCGTCTGTTCCGCCGCGATGTTTTCCGTCCCGCGTTCTTTTCCGATGGCTCCCCGGTGATATGCCAGCTTCATCGTAAAGGGTCCCGGATCCACAGCCAGCACATTCCACGCAAGCTCAGCGCACGCTTTCGCGATCGTATCAAGATGCTCCATCGTTATCGCATCAATGACGAGAATCCTCTTACCGTTCTCCCTGGATAATTCCATGCATTTCTTCAGATGCTCCGAACCCTTTTTCACATCCTTCAGCAAGATCAGGCCGGCGCTGTACCTTGACTGGCTCTCGATCAGCCTGGGAACATAGCACTCCCTGACCGGTGTCACTACATCTTCCGCTACAGAAGTCTCCGTAAGGATCACCCCGTCGATCACCGAATGTCCTCCTACACAGATCCTGTTGGATGCCGGAATCGCCGTGACCATTACTGCTATATAGTCTTCTCCCAAGAATTCCAGCATGGCATCCGTCTCATAGCCGATCCCCCCTCTAAGTGTGGAATCAATTTTCTTGGAGTAATACCTTACTCCCATACGTTTAAGCTCCCTGGTCACATCCAAAACCGCGTCATATGCTTTCTGGGGCGGCAAATGGCGGCTGTTGCTGCTTACATAAACGGCATCCAGCCTGTCTGCCTCCTCAAACTCCCGGACAGCCTCCGCGTCAAAAAAGAGACCGGTCTTTGCCTGTGACCTGGCAACCAGAACCCCAGCGCTGGCGGTTCCGGTGAAATCGTCCGCCACAACTCCGATTATTGCCATCGTATCCCCTCCGTTCCATCTGTTTACGTCATCTCACTTCGTTATTTTGTTCCATGCATTGCCGCCGCATATTTTATTGTTGTCTCAATAGCCGCAACCATACTCACATTTGTCGCAATTCCTTTTCCCGCGATATCAAAGGCAGTTCCATGATCAACCGAGCACCGGATAAACGGCAGTCCCAGCGTCACGGATACAGAGCGCTCCAGGTCAAGGGTCTTGCAGGGCATATGCCCCTGGTCGTGGTACATGGCAAGGATTGCGTCAAACTCTCCTTTTTTCCCTCTGCTGAACAATGTGTCCGGGGGAATCGGCCCGACTGCACGGATTCCCTTTTCCTTTGCAGCCGCTATTGCCGGTATGACTTCCTTTATCTCTTCATCCCCGAACAGGCCGCCCTCGCCGCAGTGGGGGTTAATGCCTGCGACCGCGATCACAGGATCCGCAATCCCTAACTTCCTTAACTGACCGTCAATCCTTTCCACATCCGCCAGGATATGCTCCTTCGTCGCATAGTCAATGGCATTCCGAAGGGACATGTGCCTGCTTAAGTGAAATACCCGCATACCCAGGCAGTCAAACATGGTCAGCACATAATCCGCATGCGTACCATCAAGGTAAATTTCCGTATGCCCGGCCTGCTTTACTCCGGCCATCTTGATCGCCACCTTATTGATCGGCGCTGTCGTCACGGCATCCAGCTCTCCCGCAAGCCCCATCTCAATGGATCTGTTGATCGCGTCCATCGCAATCCGCCCTGCCAGCTCCTGCTCCTTTCCCCACTCCAGCAGATCACAGTCATAATCTCCTGTCTCGACAACATTGATTGTCCCATATGTATACTCCGCCTCATCCGGTTTTGTAATGACAGAAGTCTTTACCTCCTCTCTGCCCAGAGCATCCTTCGCCGCCCGCTGTAAAACCTTTACACTTCCAATCACCAAAGGGCGGCACTGCTCATAGAGCGCTTTTGTCCTCAACGCTTTAAGAATGATCTCCGGCCCTATTCCCGAAGGATCACCTATCGTTATTCCGATGATTGGCTTATAATTTTGTTTCATAACTAAGTGCTTCCTTTCAAAATACTTCTAATCACATCTGCAAATGCTTTCTTTTGATATTTCTACTATATCATTTTTATCATTTGAAAGCAATATATTTTTATTCGTAATATTTTACATATTTTCATCTTTCAATTTGTGTGTTATATACAAAAAAAGAAAGCGAATCAACAAATTCGCCTTCCGATTTATCTCTTTGTACAATTTTAAGCAACTTCCAACTGTATCTTCAATTTACCGGCCGTTTCCAGAATCTCTTTTGAGATATCTGAATCTGTGATTATCCGTTTTACCTCTCTCATCTCGCACACGGTAAAAAGGCTCCCTCCTCCGAATTTCGTATGGTCGGCAAGCACATAGATCTCATCTGCCCTTCCGATCATGGCTCGTTTTACCTCCGCATGCATCTCATCCGCTGATGTCAGTCCTACATGAAAATCAATCCGGTTTATTCCCGTAAACAGCTTATTGACATGATACTGCATAACATTTTCCGCCGTCGTCGTACCCATGGCTGAGGCCGGGTTTGACAAGATCTGCCCGCCCAGCAGATGCAGGTTCACCTGCGGGGCATCCGAGAGCATCGCCGCCGCGTAAAGAGAATTCGTCACTACAGACAGCCGCTTATCCGGATGCTCCTTAATGCACTGGGCAAGATAGCAGCACGTTGTGGAATCATCAATCATGATCGATTCCTGGTCACCAATATATTCATATGCCCTCCAGGCTATCTTTTTCTTATACTCCGCATTGAGAAAATACTCTCCGGGCGCAAACTGCACAGTCAGCCCGCCCTTTAGTTTCTCCGCCCCTCCGTGGGTCTTTCTGATCACGCCCTGCTCATCAAGCTTTCGGATGTCATTGCGTATAGTCACCTCCGAGCATCCCAAAAGCTCACTAAGCTCTGCGACCTTCACCTTCCCTTTATCCTGCACCTCACGGATAATCACTTCAAATCTGTCATCTGCTTTCATCATCTATTCTCCAAACCACATCATTATCATCTGTTACCAGTTTTCTAATACCTGCGCAAGGTATCCTGCGAATCGTCCGTAGTCTTCACGATTTCTTTGATCACCACATAGTAACCCTCATCGCCGTTCGTCTTCACAAGCACTCTGTCTCCTGCTTTATGCCCCCGTATTGCTTTTCCCATAGGAGACTCTATGCTGATCAGCCCCTGCATGGAATTTCCCCGGACACTTGTCACCAGTCGGTAGGTCTCCGTCTCGTCATCTTCCTCAAAATACACCGCCACTGTATTATTAATGCCAACCTCATCATCCTTCGAATCATCAGTCACTATCCGGGCGTGTTTCAGCATTTTTTCCAGATAACGGATACGGCTCTCATTGCGGTTCTTATCCTGCTTTGCCGCCTTGTACTCAAAGTTCTCACTGAGGTCGCCCTGCGCCCTCGCCTCCTTCACCGCCTCAAGCTCCCGCTTCCGGACTACAAGCTTCCGGTACTCGATCTCTTCCTTGATTTTTTCCACATCACTTTTTGTAAGCTGCTCTCCCATATCATCCTCCTGTATCTCCACATATTTTCCCAATATCTATATTAACACAAGTATGCCGCCCAAAAAAGTAAAGAATTTTGAAATTTGCCCGTCTAATCTGCCTCATTCCGCTTTTTGCGGATCCATTCCCGGCGCTGCGCCACCCCAATCTTTATAATCTTAAAAAGCCCGAGCATGATCGGATACTGCACTGCCAGCATCAGGACAGCCTGCGCAGCAGCATCGGAAATGCTTTCAATCCCATCCGTAAAATATGAAAGCAGGAAATCACCCCCGGTCACGGCCACCGGCAGAATATAATAGATAAATCCCATCTTTTCTGTCTGGTCACAGTCTTTCTCCTCTTTATCAAGAAACTCCTCCAAAGACAGTTCACCCTTCCCCTTCTTAAGGCTCCTCTTCTTCGCCTTTTCAAACTTTTTCTCCATCTCCTTCGCAAACTCGCCGTTGCTTTCTTCCTGCACCAGGTCAAAGAACTTCACCTTCTCCCGCCTGATATGCCTGCCCCGCAGCAGATAGTGGAGAAAAAGATATGCCCCCGACACCGAAAGCACGATCCAGGCAGGACACGAAAAAAGCCCTTTACGATTACGACTCAGGAAAAACCAGACGATCAGAAATCCGCTAACCGCCGCAGCCGCGGACACCGCCTTCAGTATCTTCATCGACACACACTTCTGCCTGAACATCATACGGCGAAGCGCGAGGTTCACTGCCCAGGCGAATATCCCCGCGATCACGATACCGAGGAAATACCCCGACAGATTCAGGCTGCTTAGACTGTCCCAAAACCCTGTGTTTCCGCCAGACGCCGCATCCGTTTCCGGGAAGACAAGATCAAGGACCGACACGATGACCAGTACCTTTGCTATAGATTTAAACCAGTCAAGCAGGAACAATATCCGGTTCTTCATCCCGAAATCCGAACAAAAGGTTTTACAGAACTGTTCCAGGTCATTTCCCGTAATCCTCCGGACAGGCTTCCCTGTCTCAGCCGCATTGAGGAATATATCCAGAAGCTCGCCCAGCCGCTCTTCTTTCATATCCTCATCGATATTCCGGCTTTGGACATACATCTCGATCCGCTCAAACACGGCTTTGTATTCTCCGCCAAGTTTATCGGTGTAAAACATATAACTGTCTTTCATTGGTCTGATTCTCCTTTCAGCACGGCATCAGCCGCCGCAGTGATCCTTTGATAATTTCCCCTGAATGTCTCAAGCGCCGTTTTTCCCGCTTCCGTAATAGAATAATACTTTCGCACCGGCCCATACGGCGACTTCGCCTTCCGGCAGGAAATAAGCCCCTTCTTCTCAAGACGCGTCAGGACCGGATAGAGCGTCCCTTCAAGCAGAGCGTCAAATCCGCACTGGTCAAGCTTCGCAAGAATCTCATAGCCATAAGTCTCTCCCCCGGCAATGACAGCCAGCACACATCCTTCCAAAATACCGCGCAAAAGCTGTGATTCTTCCAAGTTCTCACTCCTTTCCCGCTACTATACGGCGCATAGTAGTATATGCAGAGTCTAGCACAGCTACTCTATGTTGTCAAGTAGTATACCGTAAAACGCAAAAGCCCGCGGGAAATCGATCCATGTTCAGGCAATGGCATAACACTTTTATTGAAAATACAGCCGTTCCGGACTATAATAAAATCGAAAAGCCGCAGCAATATTTTTATCAACAGATCAAAGGAGAACTTCATGCAGCCTCATTTACCAACACTGAAAGAAATCTGCCTCCACGGCACCAAATCCTTCCCCTGCGCTTTCTATCAGACCCGCCCCGCCGGGAAAGGAACCCTCGTCAAGCATCACTGGCATGACGAAGTGGAGATTCTGTACTTTTTTGGCGGGGATTTCCGCCTGGAGATCAATATGGAACAGTTTTTCGTCCGGTCAGAGGCTCTCTTTTTTATCAATCCCGGCGAGCTGCACAGCATTTTTACGGAAAACGCGAAAAGCTCCGGGGAGGATGCCATCGTCTTTTCCCCGGGGATCCTGAATTTTGATTCTTATGATACTGCCCAGACACAGCTCATCCAGCCTATACAGAACGGAAGGCTTTTATTCCCCCGCTTTCTCCTGCCAAAGGATGAGGCGTTTGCCCCGGTCCGAGATGCATTTTTAGAGACCATGCGCTCCTTCGGGCTGCCTTTAGATGAAGCGTCCGCCGTGAAAAACGGCATCGTTACCGACGACCTGACCAGCCAGCTTTTTATCAAATCCTCTCTTCTGCGCATACTTGCCATCCTGTCAGGCAGCAGGCTTTTTACGCCCACAGAAAAAAATTACGACAAGCGGGTGGAGGAGATCAAGACGGTGCTCACCTACATAAGAGAAAACTATAAAGACAAGATCTATATCCAGGACCTGGCAAGGCAGGTGAATATGAACGCCCAGTATTTCTGCCGTTTCTTTAAAAGATCCATCGGGCGCTCCCCCATGGAATATATCAACGAATACCGGCTCAAGCAATCCTTACGGCTCCTGAAAGAAACGGACCTTCCGGTCACGGAAGTCTGTCTGGAATGCGGATATAACAATCTTGGAAACTTTCTGCGGTCATTCAAAAAATACGCAGGCACTACGCCTCTTAGGTACCGCAGGCAGTCCCAGTACGAAAAAGTCAATATTTCGTAATTTTTAATCAGAGAAATATAAGACATCCGCATCCCTTACTTCTATAATGGATACAAGATAAAATCCGCAGCGTCCAGGCAGTATGCCTTACCGGGCGCCGCGAAGACCGGAGGTATGATTATGGCGAATAACAGAATAAAAAAATGGTGGCACGATAAAGTTGCTTACCAGATCTATCCGAAAAGCTTTTGTGATTCCAACGGAGACGGCATCGGCGACATCCCCGGCATCATCAGCAAACTCGACTATCTCAAAGACCTTGGCGTAGACATCATCTGGCTTTCTCCCTGCTACTGCTCTCCGCTGGCTGACGAAGGCTACGATATCTCAGATTACTACAGCATCGACCCGCGCTTCGGCACGATGGAGGACATGGACAGCCTTCTGGCCGAGGCAAAAAAGCGCGGCATGTACATATTGATGGACCTGGTGGTCAACCACTGCTCCGACGAGCACGAGTGGTTCAAAAAAGCCTGCGAAGATCCTGACGGAAAATACGGCGGTTTCTTCTACCTGAGAGACAAAAAGGACGGGGAACTTCCCACGAACTGGCGTTCCTACTTCGGCGGCCCGGTATGGGAAGACCTGCCGGGAACCGACAAGCAATACTTGCATGTCTTTCACAAAAAGCAGCCGGATCTTAACTGGGAAAACCCAACAGTCAGGGAAGAGGTCTATAAGAACATAAACTGGTGGCTTGACAAAGGCTTAAGCGGCTTCCGCATCGACGCCATCATCAATATCAAAAAAGCACTTCCCCTAAGAAACTACGAGCCGGACCGCGCAGATGGGCTGTGCAGTATCCAGGCGATGCTTAAGGAAGCCAAGGGCATCGGAGAATTTTTAGGCGAGATGCGTGATAGGACCTTTAAAAAATATGACGCGTTTTCCGTCGGAGAGGTCTTTAATGAAAAGCCCGAAGAAATCCCGGATTTTATCGGGGAAAACGGATATTTTTCCAGTATGTTTGATTTCAATGAGACAATCTTCGGCTCCAGCGATAAGGGCTGGTACGATGCAAAGCCGATCACGCCGGATGATTACAAGCGGTGCTGCTTTGAATCTCAGGCAAAGATTGGGGATATCGGTTTCCTTTCCAACATTATCGAGAATCATGACGAGCCAAGGGGTGTAAGCCGGTACATCCCCGAAGGAGAATGCTGTACGCAGAGTAAAAAGCTTTTGGCCGCATTGAATTTCATGCTGCGTGGACTTCCCTTTATCTATCAGGGGCAGGAGATCGGCATGGAAAATGTTCCATTTTCTTCTATTGATGAGGTGGACGATATCAGTACACTGGATGAATACCAGGTTGCCTTAAACGCCGGATTGTCCCCGGAGGATGCGCTTAACGCAGTCGCAAAATACAGCCGGGACAACGCAAGGACACCCATGCAGTGGTCCGACGGGGCAAATGCCGGTTTCACCACCGGGACACCCTGGCTTAAGGTGAACCCTAACTTTACCACGATCAATGCCGCTGCTCAGACAGGCGACCCGGATTCGGTGAGAAGCTTTTACCAGAAGCTCATTGCCTTAAGAAAACACCCGGAATATAAAGAAACCGTCGTATACGGCGCTTTCGAACCGGTCTGGGAAGATACGCACAATCTGATGGCCTATTACCGCAAGGGCGATAAGAACCTGCTCGTCATCGGAAATTACCAGATGGCAGAACAGACCATCACGCTGCCGTCCTCCTACAAACGTATATTGCTCAATAATTATCACGATTTAAAGGAAAATGGCGCTGAACTTACGCTCAAGGCATATCAGGTGCTCATTCTGGAGATGTAATTATAGGCAAGAAGGATTGGCAAAGACTTACTTCACGCATACATATCTTAAGAATATCAACTATAGAAAGGAACTGAACGCATATGAAAAAAACATGGTGGAAAGAGGCGGTAGTCTATCAGATCTACCCCCGCAGCTTTATGGACAGCAACTGCGACGGCATCGGTGATCTTAAAGGAATCACCGGCAGGCTCGATTATCTTAACTATCTGGGGATTGACGTGATCTGGCTCTCCCCGGTATACCAGTCGCCCAACGATGACAACGGATACGATATCAGCGACTATCAGGCGATCATGCACGAATTCGGAACGATGGAGGATTTTGATGAGCTGCTTGAACAAGCGCATAAGCGCGGCATCCGCATCGTCATGGACCTGGTGGTGAACCACACCTCCGACGAGCATAAGTGGTTTATGGAAAGCCGCAGTTCCAAAGACAATGCTTACCGGGATTACTACATCTGGCGGGAAGGCAAAGACGCTGATACTCCGCCGAACAACTGGGGCTCCTGCTTTGGCGGTTCTGCATGGCAGTACGATGAACGCACAGAAATGTATTATCTTCACCTGTTTTCCAAAAAGCAGCCGGATCTCAACTGGGATAACCCTGAGGTACGAAAAAATATTTTCGCTATGATGACCTGGTGGTGCGATAAAGGCATCGACGGCTTCCGCATGGACGTCATCAGCATGATCTCCAAGACCAAAGAGATGCCCGACGGAAAACTTACTGACTTTTACGGGGATTACGGTCCCTACTGTGTAAACGGGCCGAACGTCCATAGGTATCTTCAGGAGATGAATGAAAAAGTCCTGTCAAAATACGATATCATGACCGTCGGCGAGACTCCCGGCGTCACAACAAAGCTTGCGAAGCAGTATGCCGGCGAAGACACGAATGAGCTTAACATGGTCTTCCAGTTTGAGCTTGTGGACACTCCAGGTAAATACGGCAAATGGACGGACGAGAAGCTTCCTCTCACCGAATTAAAGCGGATCATGACCCGCTGGCAGACAGAACTTTACGGGCAGGCCTGGAACAGTCTGTTCTGGGACAACCACGACCAGCCAAGAGCCGTCTCAAGGTTCGGTGATGACAGCAAGACACACCGGGAGACCTCAGCAAAGATGCTGGCAACCTGCCTCCACATGATGCAGGGAACGCCTTATATCTACCAAGGCGAGGAGCTTGGTATGACCAACTTCCCCTTTAAAAAGCCGGAAGATTTCCGCGATATCGAGAGCATCAACGCCTACAGCGAATGGTGCAGGAGCGGCAAAGTATCCCACGATGATTTCTGGCCCTGTCTGCTGCTTAGAAGCCGGGACAACGCAAGGACTCCCATGCAGTGGGACGACACTTCGCAGGCCGGATTCACCTCCGGTACGCCGTGGATCGCCGTGAACCCAAACTATAAGGAGATCAATGCCAAAAAAGAGACAGCCAACCCGGATTCTGTCTTCCATTATTACAAAAAGCTGATTGCCTTAAGAAAACAGAATCCGGTTATCGTATACGGAAAGTACGAACTGCTCCTGGCAGACAGCGAAACACTCTACGTCTACACCCGGACGCTTGAAGAGGAAAAACTGCTTGTGGTATGTAATTTCTCCGATCAGGAGACAACATTTGCCCTCCCGGAAGAGTTCGCCGGCTGCCCGTGCCTGATCTCCAATAAGGAAAATGATTACGGCAAAGCTAATATCATGGTCAAGCCTTATGAAGCATTTGTGCTGAAAAAGAATTAATCAACCGCCTATCTTACGGTTACTTTAAATCCCCGCCGGATGCCATTGGCTGCCACAGCATATACTGTACATGCGCCGCTCCTTTTTCCCCGAATGATCCCGCTCTCGGAGACGGAAGCTATGGCTTCGTTAGACGAATAATAACGGAGCGGTGCAGTATGGCTCTTTGGCAGGAGCTTTTTGGCAAAGCTTTCTTTTACCACCTTCGCCTGAAGCTTTTGGCTCTTTCCCTTTTTCATGGATATGGCAGTCTTTGCCGCTTTGATGCTCCTGGCGTTCGTGTATGTCCTGCTGCCCTTTCCCGCGATGTGAAGGATAAAGCTCTTTGCGGCAAGCTTCTTTTTCCCATTCACTATGCGGTATGCTTTTACCTGTATTTTGTATGAGGACCTGCTGTTGATCTTTCTGCCGTTGATTTTCCTCACGATAAGCGATGCCTTATTTTTCCCTTTGACACTCCCCGCAAGCTTCATCCTGCCGCCGCACTTTCCGGCGTAGATATCGTATCTTTCTGCATTGCCGATCCGTCTCCAGGATATGTTAATGCCTGCGCCAGACTGGACGGCTTTTGCGTTCAAAATATTTAATGATGCTTTTGCCGGATCCCCGTTAACTACCGGATCTGGGCTTTCCGCACCTGGGTTATCTGGATCTGGCGTTCCCGGCTTCGGGTTATCTGGATCTGGCGTTCCCGGCTTCGGGTTATCCGGGTTGTCCGGATCCGGCGTGTCCGTACCCGGATCTTTGTTAAGCTTTCCAATCACCGTATCCTGATAAGATATTTCTTCTTGCCCGGCCGCATCGCGAAAATACTTTTTGCAGCCGCCACAGGAATAATATTCAATATTCCCCTCCTCGTCATAAGTTGCCGGCCTTGCCTCAGTCTTTACAAGCTTTTTATGATTAGAAACATCCGGCCCGCTTTCTTCCTCGCTGGTCTTCCCGCATTTGTAGCAAAAATGCCTCACCAGCCCTTTTTCCGTACAAGTCGCTTCTTTAAGCACCGTGTCAAACCTCTCGGAATAATCATGCTGCTCATGATAGCCCGCGCAGAAAGTAATGTCGAGATTTCTCTCCACCTTCGGAATCTCAAGAACCACCGACCTGCAGTCTTCAGAAACGGTAAGGGTATAGCCGTCATCCTGCATGAGCCCTCCAGGCCCGTCACTGAAAACGACTCCCAGTTCCTTATACGTGTAAGTCCACTCCTTTGTGCCCACATAGTATTTTTCATTCTCCAAAGTAAATGTTACCGTAAAAGGCTCGCCCTTACCGAGTTTTACCGTATCCGCACCGGGCGCTTTGACACCCTCAAGCTTCTTAAACGTAACGGTACAGAAGTTCGCCTCTTTTTTATATGCCGCATAATAGGTCTTATCCTCCCGGACCGTACCAAGGGAGGTAGATCCATAAGAAGACTCTGGTCCGCTGTCCCATCCCCTGAATGTAAAGGTATAGCCTTCCTGCGTGTACGCAGGCGGTTCGGGACAGACAACCGGCGTACCATAATAATATTCCTCAGAACTGATGACCGTTTTCCCGTCGTAGCTTTTAAAGGTGACAATATGCTGATCTCTCTGATAATAGAGGGATAACACCAGCTTCCCGTCCGCGGTTATCGTGCCGCTGCCCGTTGATTTTGCTGTGTCCAGGGAAAATCCCTGCTTTGCGTAGGCGGCCGGCGAAATCTCCGCCTGCGCATCTGTTTTCCCTTTTTCTTCACGCGTTATGTGGGGATCCGTATTATATTTCCCCTCTTCGTCCATATAATAAATCTTTACTGTATAAGGCGTATTTCCGTCGGCTTCCCATTGGGCGGTGTAGGTGACATTTCCCGCGGAGCCTTTCGGCACCGTCACTTCCTTTTGTACATCCGTTGCGGGAGCGCCGCCGCGAACCCAGCCTTTGAACGTATAACCGCTTTTTACCGGCACGGGCAGCGTAAATGTGTCGCTTTCGATGTTAAACAGCGTATACGGACTGGCATCGCCGCTGATATCTGGGCCGGCTATGCCCTCCGAAAAGCTTCCTCCCTCCAACCGGTAAAATATATAATACGGCGAAGGGCTCCATCTGGCCTTGAGCGCAGTCTCTCCCGTCCAGTTGCCGAAAATAATAAGATTACGATCAGGCTCGGTTATCCCCCGTTTTTCACAAGTCCAGCCGTCAAGCCGGTAGTGCTCACGGACTGCATTTTCATTGACCCTGTCATAGGGCGGATCTACGCCGACCACGCTGTATCCCTGACTGTTACTATGGTAAGAATAGATAGCTTCGTCCGGTTCTTCCTTCCACCTGCCGCCGTTCAGATCATAGGTGATCTCATTTTTTATCTCCTGGCCCGGCGACTTGTCATACTGCTCTTTGGTCAGCAGACTTCCTTCTCCGGACATTTTATCTCTCAATGCATTGATCAGGCTCGGCACTACCGTATCTTCATCATATACAATTGTCCCGGTATTTTTAATCCCATCCGGAGTTGCGTTTTTAATGTTGCTGAGGAATAAAGTACCTTCATTGATCAGTTCTCCTTGTATAAGAAAAGCATAACATCCGTCTATTTTTGCCGTACCTTTATTCACAAATGAACATCCACCGTCAACCTCAAAGGATTCTGAGGACTCTATACCTGGAGATTGGAAAGTAAACGTACCGTGATTAAAAAAATCAGCACTTTTTCCCAGATTTATCAGCCCAAATCCCCCTGTTATATTAACCGTACCATTATTGGTAAATGTACATCCATCGTAATATCCGTACAGTGTATACTCACTTTCCTCACAAGTCTCCCCTTCTGCAACTGTCCGGCCATAGTAATTACCTTTTGCGCACACGGTAAAAGAACTCACCAATATCATCACGCAAATACTGGCCAGTGCACCAATCAGCCTGTTTCTTTTTCCCATCTTAGTCTCCCTCCTTCATTTTGTCTCTTCTCTCCTGTCTTTCCTTTTTATTTACCCCTCCCCCATTTTAACAAGCGCACGGACTCTATGTTCAATATAACATTTCCCGAAAAGTTTTCAATATTTGTGCCGTGAACGGCACTTTTTTGTCGTGAATGATAAGTACCTCCTGTCCGAAGGCTTCGCCGGAAAAAGCGCAAAGTTCCATTGCACTTTCACGAAAAATAATGTACATTAGAATTATATTTTGAGTATTCAACCAAGTTTTGCGCACCCAGAAAAGAATAACAGGAGGTAACCCACATGAAACGAACCGCAGGAATTCTGCTCCCTATCACCAGCCTGCCATCCCGGTACGGCATCGGATGCTTTTCTAAAAGCGCTTATGATTTCATTGACTGGCTTAAGGAGGCCGGGCAGACCTACTGGCAGATCCTTCCGCTCGGGCCGACCAGCTACGGCGATTCCCCCTACCAGTCTTTCTCCACCTTCGCCGGGAATCCTTATTTTATCAGCCTTGAAACACTTATCGCAGAAGGGGTGCTCACCCGCGAGGAATGTCAATCCGCCGACTTCGGCGATACACCGGATGATATCCAGTATGAAAAAATGTATCGCGCCCGGTATCCGCTGCTTTACAAAGCCTACGAAAGAAGCCATATTTGTGATGACCCGGATTACCAGCAGTTTACCGGGGAAAATGACTGGTGGCTTTCCGATTACGCCCTTTTCATGGCAGTAAAGGACCAGTTTGACGGCAGCTCCTGGGACAAATGGCCAGAGGATATCCGTCTCAGAAAACAGTCCGCCATGGAAGATTTCCGCATAAGGCTTCACCGCGAGATCGAATTCCATCAATATATGCAGTTTAAATTTTTCGAACAGTGGAACGCCCTGAAAGCTTATGCGAATAAGAACGGCATCCAGTTTATCGGAGATATCCCCATCTATGTCGCGATGGACAGTGCGGATACATGGGCGCATCCTGAGCTTTTCCAGTTAAACAGTGCCAATGTTCCCCTGGCCGTCGCAGGCTGCCCGCCTGACGGCTTCTCCGCTGACGGACAGCTCTGGGGCAACCCTTTATATCGCTGGGATTACCACCGGGATACCGGCTATGAATGGTGGATCACAAGACTATCCTGCTGCTTTCGGATGTATGATGTGCTGCGGATCGACCATTTCCGCGGCTTCGACGAATATTATTCTATACCTTATGGGGATAAATCCGCGGTAAATGGGCATTGGGAAAAGGGGCCGGGAATCGGATTGTTCCGGCGGATGAAAGAACGGCTTGGGATACAGGAAGTGATCGCGGAAGACCTGGGATATGTGACAGATTCCGTCCGCCAGTTAGTAAAAGACAGCGGGTTCCCGGGGATGAAGGTCTTAGAGTTTGCCTTTGACTCAAGAGATTCAGGCTCTGCCAATGACTACCTGCCCCACAATTATGATGCCAACAGCGTCGCCTACACCGGAACCCACGACAACGAGACGATCGCCGGGTGGTTTTGCTCCATCACAGAGGAAGAGCAACAGCTTGCCAGAGATTATCTGTGCGACCACCACACCCCGGAAAATCTGCTGTACAGATCCTTTATCTCTCTTGTGATGCTGAGCAGCGCGAAGATCTGTATCATCCCTATGCAGGATTACCTGGGCCTTGGCAACGAATGCCGCACAAACAAACCTTCCACCGTAGGGAATAATTGGAGATGGCGTCTTACGCATTCTAATCTGACGGAAGAACTCAAGGAGGAAATCCGCACCATGACGAAGCGGTACGGCCGGATGAACTTAAATGTCTGAGCTTTTTCCTGATATACTAATGCCCCGTACGGCCGCAGGATACGATACGACCGCCGGGGCATTTTCTGTTAGCAGCATTATTTTACAACGGGTAATTTATACATTCCATATAAACTATGCCCGCTCTTTCGCGAAATATTCCCGGACCAGCTTTACAACTGTTCCCGACAGCAGGAATAATGCCACTAAGTTCGGTATGGACATCAGTCCGTTACATGTATCTGCAATCCCCCAGATAATCCCTAAGTCTACCGTCGCTCCAAGGATTGCCACAAGCGCATAGACAAGCATGAACGGCTTTACAATCTTCGTGGAGAATACGAACTCCACACAGCGCGCGCCGTAAAGCCCCCACCCAAGTATGGTGGAAAACGCGAAACAGCACATGGCGATTGCCGTAAAGACAGACACCCAGTTCCCATATGTAGAGGTAAATCCGGAGATGGTAAGTTCTGCCCCTGCCGCCTCCCCGAAGTTGATATTAACACCGCTGCACAGGATGACAAGTGCCGTCAGCGTACAGATGACGATCGTATCCGCAAATACTTCAAAGATTCCGAACATCCCCTGTTTCACCGGCTGATCCGTATCCGCACAGGCATGTGCGATGGAACCTGTACCGATACCAGCCTCATTAGAGAAGATTCCCCTCGACACGCCTCTTCGCATCGTCACCAGGAAACTTCCGATCACGCCTCCGGTAAATGCAGACGGGTTAAACGCCCCCGCAAAGATCATCTCAAAAACTGCCGGAACATTACCGATATTTAAAACAACAACTCCCAATGCAAGG
This sequence comes from uncultured Lachnospiraceae bacterium, assembly GCA_947363565.1. Classification (GTDB taxonomy): domain Bacteria; phylum Bacillota; class Clostridia; order Lachnospirales; family Lachnospiraceae; genus MD308. Next base: position 15,780 of record CANAPP010000021.1, read on the forward strand.
ATAATATAAAATACCGCCATAAAAGGAACCAGCTTTTCCGTCACGCTGCCGATACGCTTGACGCCGCCCAAAAGCACGATTGCCACCAGCGCAGCGATAATGATCCCAATGACTAAGTTCACCGTACCTACCTGGGACTCACTGATGATTCCATAATTGATAAACGCGGAATCAATGGATGCCGTGATCGTATTCACCTGGGTCGCATTGCCTGTACCCATTACGGTCAGCGCTCCCAGCATCGCATACACGACAGCCATCCAGTACCATCCTCTGCCAAGCCCGTTTTTTATGTAGTACATCGGTCCGCCTACATAGTCTCCTTCCGGATTCCTCTCACGGAAATGAACTGCCAGCGTAACCTCTGAAAACTTCGTACACATGCCAAGGAGCGCGGATATCCACATCCAGAATACCGCTCCCGGCCCGCCGATTGCAATCGCGCCAGCTACCCCGGCAACATTGCCGGTCCCCACGGTAGCCGCTAACGCCGTGCAGACAGCCTGAAACGGAGTGATACTTCCCTCTTTCGCCTCAGACTTCGTAAAAATCCTGCCGATAGAGTTCTTCAGCGCATACCCGAACTTGCGGAACTGTATAAATCCCGTCCGAAAACTAAGGACAAGCCCCACGCCGATAATGCACACCATCGCCGGCACACCCCACACAAAATCATTCACTGCCGCATTGATGGATTCAATTGTCTGTAACATAGTTTTTCCTCTCTTTCCTACCTTCTCCCAGCCAGAGAAAGTACTTAGTATGACATATCCATAGTCAACCATATCACACATTCCCATGTTTGTATACAATTGTTATTTTTCCATCAGCATTGTTATTTCTGCTACAATAACGTGTTATATTTAACGTTAATTTATGCACAATGACGAATTTTGTCCTGTTATTCATTCCTTATCCGTTCCACTACACTCTCCCGATTCATTTTCTTAAATTCATGCTTCGGTATAGCGTAAGCGATCACTGCCAGCACAGGAAGCAGCAGGATACAGGGCAGCACGGTCAGGTGGACCGAGAAGAAAAATGCTTTTCCGATCGTATTTGTCAGGATCTGCTTTGCGCAGGTACAGATGATCAAGATTGCCAGGACGAACGCACCGCCGATATATATGCCTCCTTCCGCGATCAGCATCTTAAGGATCTGGCGTTTCGTCATGCCCACTGCCTCCAGAAGAGCCAGCTCCTTTTTGCGGCTTAAGACAGACGCGGCCATCGTATTAAAAAAGTTCATGATGCCGATAAATGTAAGCACTGCCACCAAAAATGCACCTACCACATAATATTTCCGCAGATACCGCTGAAAGCTCTCCTTCATATCCAGCACGGAAAACAGGTTCATCATGTCATTTTCCCTGAGCACAGTATCCTTGATATACTGGCGCATCTCTTTTTCCCTGCCCTTTTCTACATCAACTGCCCCGTACATCGCCCGGTCTTCGCCGGTAAAACGGATAAATTCCTCCTCCGGCAGGATCACTGTCAGGTAGATACAGTCCGCATAGGGATAATCCAACGCAAAAGGCATCTTTGCCTCACCGAGGACCTGATATTCCTTCCTGCCCTTTTCTTTAACTTCCAGGGAAAATACATCTCCCTCCCGGTAGTAGGATTCCGGATTCTCCCAATTGACCGTATACCTGTCGTTAAAATCGGTGATCACATAGTTCCCGCTCTGAAACTCCTCCCAGGAACAGGGCTTTTCTTTCCACTCCAACTTGTCAAACGCCGGCTCATTTACCCCCATCAGATGAACCCTGATCTGGTTCTTTGCTTTAGCCTCTTTCCACAGCTCTTTTTCGTACTCCGACCAGTCCTGCCCGTGGTTCTTCGCGTTCTCCTCCCAGACCTCCAACAGTGACTCTTCCATCTCGTGGCTTTCCGGCAGGTAATACACATACCCGGCGCTTATTTTTCCCGGACTTTTATCCAGCAGCTCTCGGATCTTTGGCGTTATCGCGTGAAAATTGGCCATGTCCGCACTGCTGCCCAACTGGTCAACCTGAAAATCTGCCGCCAGGAAGGTCTGTTTATAAGCATCAAAATCATATCCCCCGACCATCATCACGATACCGTCCACCACTACCATGGACAGCGCCACGGACAGCATAACGATCAATCCCTTTTTCCAGTTCTTAAGCATATTCCCTGCGGCCATACCCCACCAGCTCACGGATGTATTTCTCTTTACCTTTCTCTTCGTCTGCTCGCCGTCCGCCAGGCGCAGTGCCTCCACCGGCGATACATGCTCCACCATCCGGCACGCCTGGATACTGGACAGATATACCGTCAGCAGCGTAAATGCGCCCGCCGCCAGAAAGATAAGGGGATGGGCAGACACCACCGCCAGAGACTCATCCGAAGCGCTGCTGTCTATTTGTGCGGAAGCTGAGAGGGATGGCGCCATCAGGACTGCCGCTCCGTATCCAAGCAGAAGCCCCGCCGGAATCCCCACCGCTGACAGATACCACGCCTGCATACGCACAATTTTCTTAAGCTGCTTTCCCGTCGTCCCCACATTTTTCAACAGTCCGTAAGTGCGGATGTCGGTCTTTATGGAAATATTGAAAATGTTATAGATGATCAGATAGCCTGCCAGTATCACAAAGCACACCATGACGATGACCGACCCGAAGGAAAAGGCATCTTCCTCCATCAGGTCATAAGCAGGATTGACTTCAAATCCGTTTCCTTTCCCGATAAAACCTGCATTTTCAGATAATTGCGCCGTCTTCTTCTGCAAGTTCCACTCGTTCTTAAACCAGACGCAGAAGTCCCTTCCGCCGTTATAGACACCGTTTTTCAGCTCTTCTCCCGTCACCGGATAACGGTTTTTCAAGGCATACTCCTCGGACAGCCAGACCATCTGCCCGAGCACTGCCTTGTCCCCCTTCCAGAACCCGCAGAGCCTGAAAGTGTCTGTCCGTTTCTCCCCGGTAACCGGATTCTGCTCCCAGGTGATCTCTACCTTCTCCCCAAGCTTATGCGGGATACCCATGGCGTCCAGGACCAATGTACTGATTGCGGCCTCATCCGCCTTTCTGGGAAGCCGTCCTTTTTCAGGCGTACAGTTAAAGCTCTCTGCAAGGTATTTATCCGCGTATCTTACTTCGCCGGAAAACTGCACCCGATCGTCGCAGAGCGCCCCTAAAAATATCCCCTGCCCGAATCGGTCAACCTTATCATCCGCTTTAATCGCACGCAAAACCCCCTCGACCGCCTTGTCCGGCAAGTTCTGGGCAATGGCGTGAGAGGAATCCATAAATGATCGGATATCCGCCGCACGCTTGGATAAGATCAGCGATACCGTCCCGGCAAACAGGCTGGTAAATAAGAGCGACGTCAGCATGACCGCCAAGACCGCGATCCGGTTCCTTCCTTTGTTCATCCGCATAAAACGCTTCGTCAGCAGATGAAGTGTACCTTTACTCTCTACCCTTACCATAGGAATGCCTCCTTTCACTGCCGGATACAATCTTTCCGTCCTCTATCCTGAGGATCCTGTCCGCAAGCTGTGCGATCTCTTCGTTATGGGTAATCATGACTATCGTCTGATGGAACTGGTCACTGGTCACCTTAAGAAGCCCCAGCACATCCTGGCTTGTGCGGGAATCAAGGTTTCCCGTCGGCTCATCCGCCAGAAGGACTGCCGGCTTGAATGCCAGCGCCCTGGCGATCGCCACCCTCTGCTGCTGCCCGCCGGACAGTGTGGCGGGCAAGTTGGAAAGCTTCTCTGAAAGTCCCAGCGTACTGATGATCTCCTCCACATAATCCTGATCAACCCGCTTCCCGTCAAGCTTCACCGGAAGGATGATATTCTCCCATACATTGAGCATGGGCACCAGATTATACTGCTGAAAGACAAACCCAATATTCCGCCGCCGGAAAATGGTCAGCTGCTCGTCCGTCATACGGCTTAATTCCTGTCCGTCCACCGACACCGAACCCGAGGTAGGCACATCAAGCCCTCCGATCATGTGCAGAAGCGTAGACTTCCCGCTTCCGGAAGTTCCAACGATCGCCACGAACTCTCCTTTTTCCACCGCAAGATCCACCCCGTCCAGCGCCCGGACCGCAGTATCCTCCTTCCCATATATCTTCCTTAGATTTACTGCTGTCAATATCTTCATCTTACCTGTCTCCTTTCCTCAAGCCTGCGCGCTTTTTCGTATCCGCCGGCACCCTCAGCATTTAAAGAAGCACGCTTTATCCGCCGGGAACATGCCTTCCGTATACAAAAAAGTCCGCATTGCTTTTCTACAATACAGACTCTACCACACAAATATCTCCAGACAGTTTCCCAAATATCACAGTATTGATACATTTGCACAATTAGGTAAAAATACAGAAAACACTGTCCCTTCCCCTGCTTTGGAAGAAACCCTGATATACCCTTTCTGCGCCTGCACGATCTCCCTGGCCAGATACAGCCCAATCCCCACACCCGGCCTGTCCGACACCGAAAAGCTTCGGTAGAACCGGGAAAAAATCTTCGGTATCTCCTCTTCATCAATCCCAATCCCGTCATCCGCAACATCAATCCTTACGAAAAATGAATACTCCTGCGCGCGCACAACGATATTACCGCCGTCCTCCGTATATTTTACCGCATTATCCAAAATATTTCCCAGCGCCTCTGTCGTCCACTTCAAGTCAAAATCCGCTTTCAGGCAAGTCTTTTCAACCTTCAGGGAAATCCGCTTCTCTTCTGCCTTTTTCCCATACTCTCCCCTAAGTCTTTCAAACAGCTCCCACACCTGCGCCCGTTCCGGATGCACTGCGATGATCCCGTTCTCCATCCTCGACAGCTTGACCAGCGACTGGATGAGAAAATCCAGTTTCTCTGTCTGCTCCAGTATCGTATCCGCAATCTCCGAATCCCCCGGCGTCTCCTCCGCCAAAAGCTCCGCATAAATCTTAAGATTGGAAACCGGCGTCAGCGTCTGGTGGGAGATATCAGAAATCAATCCCTGGATCACATCCTTCTGTCTCTGCTGATTCTCCTTCGCAAGCTGGCTGTCATCCAGATACCTTTTGAGGCTGTTCTCCAGCAGTGACACTTTTTCCTCGGAAATCGCCTTGCGCAGAAGCTCCCCTTTCTCCGCCTGGCTGATCATATCCTGGAGCCGGTTCAGAAGCGCACGCTCCCGCCAATAAAAAAATCCGTACCAGAACAAGCCTGTAACAAGCGCTGTAACAAGCACCATACCCGCATATATCATCAACGTCCTCCTTACACCGACCGGCCTTCGGGTCTCTTAATTCTTTACCGCCCAGGTATACCCGATCCCATACACCGTTTTAATGTAGTCAGGATTCCCGGAATCCGTCTCCAGCTTATCCCGGAGCCGCTTGACCGCCACCGTCAGGGCATGCTCGTCCACGAACTCTGTCTCCCCCTGCCAGACCGAATCGATCAGGTAACTGCGCTTAAGCGTCGCCCCTCTGTTTTCGCACAGTAACCTTAACAGCCTCTGCTCAGTCTTACTGAGCTCTACCGCCTGCCCGTCCCGGTAAAATTCCATCCGTTCAAAGTCAAAATCGAACCCGTCAATCTGTATCCGGCTTTTCATTCTCTCCTCCCTCTGCCTGAGCCAGACAGCCACTCTCGCCCGCAGCACCATCAGGCTGAAAGGCTTCGTAATATAGTCATTGGCCCCGGCCTCCAGCCCCGTCACGATATCCAGCTCCATATTATTCACCGTGATAAGGAGCACCGGTGTCTGGCATTTCTCTCTTACTTCCCGCACAAAATCAATGCCGTTCCCGTCTGGAAGATTGACATCCAGAAGGATCAAAGCTACTTCTCTTGCCCGCAAAACCTCCCTCGCGTCCTTTAATGTCCGGCACTGGGAAAAGGAGTAGGATTCATTTTTCAATGCAAGGCGGATACCGTTATTCAATTTTTCATCATCCTCAATAATTAAAATTTCCAACACTTTTCCTCTGCACATTAAACTTGGGTAAAATCAATCTCCAGGCCACCACCGTAGATTTCCGCCGAGATCTTATCTGAAAATGTATATTCCTTCATATCCCCGCTTAAAATCATACACCTGAACCCGGCTCTCTTCAATTTCTAAAGAACAATCCATCCAGTTAACGTCTTCCAAATAACCCGACGCTGTATGCAGGATTAATTTTCAGTCTGCAAGGCAAGTTTCCGGCGGCGCAGCAATGGCTACGGCCAGAAAATCTAACGCAGCAGATGAAGTTCAGACAAATACAGCGTCGGGTTAATTTGGAGACGTTATACTAGGAGACAGCCGTCTTCTTCACCTGGTTAAGTGCGCCTGCGACCGCCGGTATCATCAGGATAGCCACGGTAATGATCCCCTCCGCCAAAAGATAGCTGTAATTATACGCGATTGGGTAAATGCTCCGCAGCGACTGTGGGAAATTCTCCGGCATATAGTCCATCCAGTAAAGATACCCGCCAAGGGAATGAAATGCCCCTCTCGCCAGCACCGCCGCGATATAGCCCTTTACCAGGCCATTGGACTGCTTCGCAAAGAACCCGGCAATGCCGAGAGCTGCAAACGCGAAGAAGTAGTCGCAGCACACCTGGAAAAAGGATAATACAAACGGCTCCTGGATAAACTGCAGGATACTATAGGCAAGCCCTACTAAAACTCCCGCCTTAACGCCGTACCAGTTCGCGACCAGCACGATAAAAAGCATGCTGCACAGCGTCACACTGCCGCCCCAGGGCATCTCAAAAATTTTGATATACGACGTCACAAAGGCAAGCGCCATCGCCATCGCACAGAATACAAGCTGCCTTGTAGTCATCTTATTTTTTTCCGAGCCTTTCCCCGCAAAGATGATCGCCAGCAAAAACAGGACAAGCCCCGCCGCGACACACACTGCGTAACCGGCAACGGTCAGGCCGCCTTCTGCATTTACAAAAAACTGAAACATAAAAACACCTCCTTCATCTTCGATTGAAGACAAAGGAGATACAATATCTCTCATAACGCATCCCTACGTTGGCATTATCCAAATCAGGTTATAGGTCTGGGCGGTGTCAGCCCACTCTCAGCCTGCTCCATGCAAGCTCCCTTGTCATCAATCTTATGTAATTTTACAAATGTTATCATAAATCATGATCCGGAAAATGTCAAGTTTCAATTTTCCGCCCCATTTGCAGCCTCAACCGCAACTGTATTTTTATACAGTGTATCATAATACAACTTATGTTTCAATAGAGATGTATCTATAATTCCACTTATAAGAGAGGTTTTGCATTATGACGATTTACATTGACCTTGAACGTGTCATAAAAGACAAAAATGTCAGTAAAAACAGTGTCTGCGAAGTGTGCCATCTTCAGCGCACGCAGCTCAATAATTACTGCAAAAGCAAGGTGTCCAGATTTGACCTTGACATACTGGCAAGGCTTTGTGCTTATCTGGAATGTACGCCGAATGACATTCTGAAGCTGCAATGACATGGCTTTGTTGCATTTCAGGCTGCCGTGCGAAATATCCACGGCATTTTCTTGAGTCAGAACATAGGAAAAGGTTGGGAAAGTGTTATAATTCCCAACCTTTTGCTTTATCGGTGTTCCAGATGAAGGTATTTCTCACGGGTAGCAAGTCCACCACGTATATGGCGCTCGGACTTGTTGAGGTCTAAGATTTTCCGCGCCTCGGAAGCGAGAGACGGATTAATCTGGATGAGGCGCTCGGTTACGTCTTTATGTATAGTACTTTTACTAACCCCAAACTTCTTCGCCGTCTGCCGTACCGTCGCTTTATGCTCAATAATATAATAAGCGATTTCTACTGCCCGCTCCTCAATATAATCTTTCATACAAAACCCCTGCACTCATTGTTTTTACAATGTATGCAGGGGCCAGGTACAGTATGCACGAAGCGCCTGTCCTTATCAGCACTTTTCAACTCCTGTTTTCTGCCGCCTCATACTCTGGCACCGCAGAACATCTCACTGCAATTCCTTTTCCATCACCTCATAAACCAACACGACTTCTCCGGGCAATGATATCTTCTCCCGCTTTGTCACCTGATATCCCAGCTTCTCGTACAGGCCAAAGGCTGGGAGCGATGAATCAAGAACCGCCGTCTTATGTTCCTTCGCAATCCATCTCTCCAACCGCTTCATGATATACGTTCCATAGCCCTTACCCTGAAACTCAGGCAGCACGTACACCCGCGTAACGTGATTGTCTTCTTCTACCGTCCCGGTTCCGATGATCTGCCCGTCCAAAATCAGTACCCATACATTTCCCTCCTGGATATCAGCACGGATTCTGTCCTTGCTGTGCAGAAGGCAGAAAAAATCCGCTACTCCTTCCGGATAATACTTCGGGTAGATCTTTCTCACTGTCCGCTGTACTACAGCGGAAATCTCCGCCGCTTCAGACTTCTTTGCCTTTCGGTATGTAATTTCTGGCTCTGTGTTCTCAGCGCCCAGCGCCCTCTGAACGCCGGTGATCTGCTCACGCACCTTCCGCACTTCGGTCGCTTTCCACTTTTCCAGCAGCGGGATGAACCGCTCGTTCCTGCTGCCGCGGATTTTCTTCAGAATCTCAATTACGACCTGTCTGTTGACATCCTTCAGCTCAGCAAGTATGTCCTCTGTCCCTTCCTCAAGCTCCCGGCAGAATCTCTGGTACAGCTCCTCCGCAAATGTCTCTTTTTCAATCTCCCAGCCCGCCTCAGAAAAGACGAGCAGCGGCAGTCTTCCGTTATATTCAATCCGGATAAAATCTTTCTTGATCATCCAGTCTACCCTGTTCGATACCTCATCCATAGCCAGCTCCCGATAATATCCATATGCAGGGCACTCATCCAGTTTATGTTCCAGTACTTTTTTGTCCTTTGAGCCTTTCAGTATCTTTGCCAGCATACTTCTGCCGCCGGTATTGATCAGTTCATCCGCGGCACGTAAGATCATCCGGATATCGTCTTCCGGCAAAGTCCTGATGTCTCCTTCATCCAGGCTGTATTGTACACGCGCTCTTCTTTTCGCCATCTTTAATCCCTCCCGCCTGTATGATACATCATCTTGGATGATTCTACAACATTTCAGCGGCAAAAACAGCCCGAAGATTACTGGATGATATTTTACTCTTCCCCAGCTTCCACAAAAGGCTTAAACATCTCCCGGATCAGAAAAGAATTGGCAAATGCCAGAAGCGCTCCTCCAATCGCGCTCCAGATCACCGCTCCCGCCATGATCGTTACCTGATTCAGAAAGGTAAGTATCAGGCTTGCCGCCGTAAGCAGTATGACCGGCACCATAAACTTCAACCTCGCAAGCGGAATCACCACCGCATTTTTCATCATCTCAAGCGTCGTGTTCTCGAATCTGGCGATAAGCGGAAATACGAAGATAAGCTCTGTCAGATAGAGGAATACCGCCGCGCCGAGCAGGGCCATCCCAACCCTTGCCGGCGCTCCGGTAAAGCCGCTCACTATCACAAAGTCCGCTCCCAGCGCCGCACCGACAGCAAGGAGGATGAGCCAGATGACCGTACTCTGCTTAAAATTACTTTTAAAAGCTTCCCAGAAACCACGGACGATATATCCTTCCTCATTTGCCACAATCTTCAGCATCACGGAATACAGCGCTGCCGCGGACGCTCCGGCCGTAACTACCGGAAGAGAAAAAAGAACCCACAGGATATTTAGCAAAATAAGGTCAAACAGCCGGCTAAGCGCCCGGATTGCAATATGATCAAGCAGCATACGATCACCTCTGTAAAATCTAATACTCCACTTTCCACATATAGCGCCGCGTTGTATAGTCAATTCCCGTTGCCTTGGACAGTTCCTTCATATATACGTTGTTCAGCACTGGCGTAAAGAGAAGGTGGTTAAAATATTCTGACACGGAATCCTTCAGATTGTCAAGCCCAAGCTCCTTTGCATCTAGGATATACACCTTGTCTCCGGCATATTTTTTCATGAAGGTTATCGCCCGTTCATCGGCCTTTCTCGTCCTTCCATCGGCAATCAAAAGGAAGAAAGACTGGTTCTTATCTGTGATCTCAAACGGACCGTGGAAGAAATCGCAGCTATTGAATGTAGGAGAATGTATCTGGAGCATCTCCAGGATGTTGCAAGTTGAAAAAATATGGCCGGAGCCGTACGCCGGACCGCTGGCCAGAACCGTGATGCATTTTTCATCCTTCGCCTGAGCCGCCCATTTTTTTGCCAGCGGCGCACAGTATTCTCTCGCCTTCAGGTAAGCCGGCTGCACCTTCGTAAATGCATCCATGGCATCCGCGTAATTTTCGTATCCTTCAACAATATCTACGATCGCCATCGCCATGCGAAGTGCATTTCCCGCGTTGGTCGCGCTCTGATCCATATCGTCCTCCCAGATGCTTATGTACTGTACGTTATAGTCGCACACTTCCGTAAGCTCTGATTCGTCCACATACTGGCTGACTGTCACCGCGCCAAGGGACTTTGCGATCTTAGCTGCCTCGATGGTCTCTTTCGTTCCCCGCATGGAAGTGAGGACAACGATGGTGTCCTTTCCCACATTCTTCGGCGGGGCATAGACGAATTCACTGCTGGTGATCATCTGGGAACGTACTGCCGTGGACTCCCGGTCCATAAAATACTGCGCCGCGTAGTGGCCGTCATGGGAGCCGCCGGCAGCAACCCAGACTACGCTTTTGACCCCTCCATCCGTCTCCATATCTTTAATGATTTTTTCCATAAGCTCTCTGATTTCCATAATCATATTCTCCTTTATCTGTTCAAATATTCCTCAAGTTTCCGTAAAGATTCCTCCATCGCCTGATGAGGCTTCCTTACATATCTGTCATTTAATATCTCCAGGCTCAGCGCCCCTTTGTAGCCGGCTGCGTCCAGTTCCTTGAGCATCCCCGGAAGATCTAAGTCTCCCTCGCCCAGGACCAGATGGCCGCCAGGGGCGCCATCCGCCACATGTACATGCCGGAGATTTCCTGCCAGGTCTACGATTGCCTGCCCCATGGTCTCCCCGGAATAGCAAAGCGTCGCTGTATCGATCATCCCTTTTAATGCAGGGGAATCGACTTCTCTTATCATACGGACCACATCCCTGGAATTGTGGGTCGTTGTATATTCCCGCGGCGAGGTCTCAAGTACCAGGGTAATGCCGTACTTTTCCGCCGCATGCCCAAGCTCTCCTGCTGACTCAGCCGAGCGCTTCCATATCTCCTCTTCATCCTCGTCAAGTGTCCCGTACCCTGCCAAAAGCACGACATACTGCCCGCCAAGCTCCGCGGCGCACCGGATCGCTTTCCGGAACGTTTCTATACTTTTCTTTCTGCGCACCGGATCAAGCGCCGCTATGTTTACGGGATACAGACACTGCTCCGGGGTCACGCACTGTACCTTCAGATGCCTGTCTGCCAGCTTCTTTTTCAGCTTCGGCAGATCCCTTAAAAGATCTCTGTCATCCAGATAAAAATGGGGATAACAGGCATAAAATTCGATTGTTTCCACCCCGATCCTTGCCAGGGAATCAAGCGCATAATCCAACGAATATCGGTAATACGGGTAATTGGATGTTAGTATCTGCGCCTTTGTCAAATGCTTCATTTCTCTCCTATCCTTTCACACCGCCGGCAGTCAATCCGCGGATAAACTGTTTCTGCAGGATCAGGAAGATGATGATCAGCGGCACGGATGCGATTACCATACCTGACATCAGCATCGTCCAGTTCGTCGTCGTCGTTCCCTGCAGGTTCACAAGACCTACCGGTATCGTCTTCTTCGCCGTCGATTCCAAAAGCACATTGGCAAACATCAGCTCATTCCACACTGCACGAAAGCTGACGATCGCGCAGGAAGCGATGATTGGTTTGCTCAATGGCATGATGATCTTCCAGAACACCTGCCTCGTCTTCGCCCCGTCGATAAATGCGGATTCGTCAAGGCTCACACTGATATCCTTGTAAAATGTCATGATCAGGAATGTAGCAAAGGGTATCCGAAATGCCCCCGTGATGATCATCATCCCCAGATAAGAATCGTAAAGCCCGATGACCTTCGCCATCTTAAACAGCGAGATGACTGCCGACTGCGGCGCCAGCATCAAGCCGCCCAGGATAATGATGACCCACAGCTTCTTCGTGGTAAACTTTATCCTCGAGATCGGATAAGCCGCAAAGCACGCCAGCAGCGTCGAAAATACCGTCGAACCCAGCGTGATGATCACACTGTTCTTAAAAAATGTCCCGATACCTGCATTCCATGCATCCAGGTAATTCCTCCACTGCCATACCTCAGGCAGCTTCCACGGTTCTAAAAACAACTCCTTATTCGTCTTAAATCCTGTCAGTACCATCCAGATCAGCGGAAGAAAGATGATAACCGCGAACAGGATCAACACCGCTATGATCAAACCGTGACCTATTTTTTTCGCCATATCCTCTCCTCCTCTAATCGTCTCCCAGGTCATATCCCTTCATCTGGAACAGACCCAGGATAAATGTTACAATGAATACAAAAAATGCAATCGCCGATGCGTACCCCATCTGGTCATTCTTAAATCCCACCTGATACAGATAAGTCGCCAACGTCTGTGTCGCCCGCCCGGGGCCTCCGTTTGTCATGACATATACCTCGTCATACACGCGGACTGCTCCGGTAACGACAATGATCATATTGATCATGATCGTGTCTTTCATCATCGGCACCGTGATTCGGAAAAATCTCTGGATTGCATCCGCCCCGTCAATCTCCGCCGCCTCGTAGATATCCTCCGAAATACTCTGCATCGCCACGATGAAAAGCACAACCGTATACCCGATATACTGCCACTGGGAGGCAGCCGCCACGCCGAAAATTGCGCTTCCTGCATTTCCCAGGATGTCAATTCCCGACGTATCGATGCCCAATTTCTCCAAAAACGGATTGATCAAGCCGATAGACGGACTATATAACATCTTAAAAGCAATGCCGGTGACCGTTACCATCAGAAGCGACGGGATAAAATAAATCGTGCGCAACACCGACTGCCATTTCCTTAAAAATCTGCTCTCCAACACTGCCGCAATGACCAGCGAAAGCCCAATCTGACAAGCCACAGACACCACCGCGAACACCAGATTATTTTTAAGCGCGACCCGGATCGTCTCATCCTCCAATAGCTGCTGATAATATTTCCCTCCCACGAATGTCACTTCCGTAGACATGGCGCCCCACTTATACAGGCTGTTCATAAAGTTCAGGATGATCGGCAGATAGAGGAACACCAGAATGACCGCCATCGCCGGCGCCAGATAGATAAATGCTGTCTTTTTACTTCCCTTTCTGTTCATAAATCTCACTCCTTCTATGAGTGTTACCGGTTTTATTGGTTTTCAGCCTTAACGTCTGCCGCCACCTTCTGTACGTCCGCCATGACGTCTTCCGCCGCTTTCCCGTCAAGACCTTCCTGGAGGCTCGTCATATACTGGTCAGCAATCTTTGCCTCGACTGCACAGTCTAACCAGTCCGCAATATTCGTGTATCCTTCCGCCTGCTTGTAAGCATCTGCAAGTGCCTTCGTTGAATTCTCTTCGGTGATCCCTCCTGCCAGTGCGTTGGGAAGTCCTGCCTCCCTCGTCTGCTTGTCACTCATTTCCTTTCCTGTCATAAATTTTAAGAATGCGATCGCCTCGTCCGGGTGCGCACAGTCTGCGGAAACCATCCATGCTTCTCCGCCGCCCCCGACTGTACCTGCGTCTCCCGCAGCTCCTTCCATGGCCGGAATCTTGAAAAATCCCCAATTCTCTTCGCCCATTCCGTCGTCAAACTGTGTGAACTGCGGGGTTGCATCCAACATCATCGCTGCCTGTCCTGCGCAGAATTCTTCACGCACCTGATAGTAATCCTTGGAATTTACGTGGTCTCCGAAATATCCCTTTTCATTCAGGTCGAGCAGCGCCTTTACTGCTTTTACATAATTCTCGTCGGTAAATTCGCCGGTGGATGGATCGTAGTCCTTATTGATCACATCTGCCGGAACCATCATCGCATTCAGCATACCAATCCACCAGGACGCATACCAGGGAGCTGAATTGCCGAAAGCTATAGGTGTTACGTCTGTGTTCTTTTTGATCGTCTCGCAGAGAGCAAGGAATTCGTCCCAAGTCTTTGGAATCTCATATTTGTTCTTGTCAAACACTTCCTTGTTGTACATCATATACATCACACCGCTCCGGTACGGAATCGCGTATGTACTCCCGTCGACGGTGGAGTTGTTGAGAAATGCCGGCAGGAAGCTCTCTGCCCACTCTGTGTCTTCCTTGAGATAGGGCGTAAGGTCGAGTGCTTTTCCGCCTCTGGCGAATCTTTTCACTCTCTCGCCGGTCCATGACATATAGATGTCCGGCATGTCTCCGCCTGAAGCGATGACTGTCAGCTTGTCCTTGATCGCCTCGTCGGATACATTTTCCATCTCAATATGGATATCCGGGTTCTGCTTTTCAAACTCTGCAACAGCATCTTCAAAATATTTCGCATAAGGCTGCTCCGGGTATTTATTCAGAAATGACAAAGTTACCTTCCCATCCTTACTTTCTTTACTTTCCTTGTCAGACGAACCGCCTGTCCCTGATGTCGCGCATCCGGACAGAAGGCCGGTTACCATCGCTGCTGACAACAGTGCCGCTAAAAATCTCTTTTTCATTATTGTTTCCTTCCTTTCTTCTCTTTGTTTTCCAATCAAAGGTTGATGATCTCGGACAGCCGGTCCGGGTCGACGTCATATCCCACACCTAATGATCCGTCCTTTGCTACTACTAAAGCAGCGTATTCTGCTGCTTTTTTCAGTGAAGCAGTTATCTTATCACCGGCTGAAGACCCGTCGGTCCCGGCCGATAAATAATTCGTTAAAAATGCGCTGATAAAGGAATCTCCCGCCCCCATGGTATCCTTTGGTTTTACCCGACAGATCTCCTGGTAATAATAGTTCTCCCCGTCATACGCGATCGTCGCCTCATGCCCTCTGGTCGCAACTGCGATTCGGCAGCCCGATCCGGTGCATTTTTTTAAGACTTCTCTCGCTTCCTCCTCAGAAATATGGCTGCAGGAGAAAAATCCGTATTCGATATCGGAAGAGATCCCCCGGATATCTTCATCTGTGAAGTTGTCATAAAAGTCATAGCAGATTGTCACTCCCGCCTCCGAAAGCTTCTTGAGCCTGTCCCGGTTCACCCTCGCACCCCAGCTTATGCAGGCGACATCAAATGTCTTGATATACCGGATCTCCTCCTCGGTGAATGCGATCGGATAAAGGTCCGTGACTCCCTTCTTGTTCCAATCTAAGAATACTCTGTCTCCGTCCTGCAGATCTACCAGCGCATAGCCGCTGGAGCCGGATTCGTGGTGGGAATGGCTGGTATCTACTCCTGCATCCGCAAGTGTCTGCTCTAATATCCTGCCTGCCATGTCGTCCGCAAAAACTCCCATAAACGCAGCATCTGCTCCTTGGAGCTTTGCGTTGTATGCGATATTATACTCATTTCCGCCTGGATACATCCGCCTTTGATGACAGTAAATGTCCATGGTGGTTATCCCGATTCCGATAATTTTTGGTATTTTCATCTCTTTAACCTCTTTTACTTTTCTTATCTCTCTCTTGTTTTTATCTTGTATTAACTCGTCTTATGATAACTATAACATGAATATTATTTTTGTCAACATATTTTCATAAAAAAGAATGGTTTTAGTTATTTTTCACAAATTTAACTCTAAATTTTTGTACAAAAAAGAGACGTCTTGTCGTAAACGTCTCTTTTCTATCGTTGCCTTAACCTGTATTACCTATACATACCACTTCATGAACCGGTCATTATCCCCGCGAACAATATCCCGTACGGTATGGACCGGATCGCCGTTCATATCATAGACACAAAGCTCTGACTCGATTACCGGCGTACCGAGGGATAACTGCAGCCATTCGGCAATCTCATCCGTGGCAAATATGATCTTTACACTTCTCCTGCCCTTATTGGAAGGAATCATATGGTATTTGTTGATTAAGATATCATATAACGACCCAGTTAAGTCTTCCTGCTCCAGCCGCTTTAATCTGGCAGGCAGATGATTCTCCTCAATGACGATCGGGATCCCGTCAGCACTGCGCAGCCGCTTGACGCACATCACCTGTTCTTCCTCACGCAGGCCAAAGAACTCCTTGTCCATCTCAAAAAATCTGTCCGTAAGCCCTGCGGCCAGCACCTTGGACTTAAACTCTACGCCCTGCATCCTGGCGTCCTCGGTAAAGCTGGTGACACCGATGGGGAGCCTCAGCATATCTGACTGGGCGACGAAGCTTCCCTTCCCCTGCACCTTGATGATATATCCCTCCACCTCCAGCTCTGCCATAGCATTGCGGACGGTAACGCGGCTCATGCCATATTCCTTCTGCATCTGCATCTCGGAAGGCAGCTTATCTCCTGGTTTAAGCAGCCCGGTACGGATATCCTTCTTAACCTTATTCTTGAGCTGCAGATAAAGCGGCGTTGAGTTTATTTTCTGAATCTCACTCATCTTTCTTCCTCCGGAACTTGTATCATAACATGTATTATAATACTATCATAAAACATTTTCCGGAGAATTACAACTTTTAAAGTACCTTATTTCCCATCCGCTTTCTGGATACATTTTTTTGCAAGCTCTTCTACTACAAGATTATTGAGCGCGGAAGCCTTAAGTTCTTCCTCTTCCACCTGCTCCTTGAGTGCTTCTACACTGTCATAACCATATTGTTCAACAATCTTTTCAAGCTCCTTTTCATATGCCTCATCGCTGAGGCTGATGTTTTCTTTCTTGGCTATCGCCTCTGTAACCAGCTTGGACTTAACACTCTGCTCTGCCGCCTGCGCTGCCTGCTTGTCGAATTCCTCCTCGTTGATCCCCATCTGACCCTGAAGGAACTCATCAAACTCCATGCCAAAAGACTTGGCCAGTTCCTCATACCGCTCCTTCAATGCCTTCTGAGTCTTTTCTTTCTCACCATCCGGATATTTTTTAATCTCCGTATTCTCAAGCACCTCATTCCACACCTCGGAATACAGGTTATTCTCATAATCCTGCTCTGCCGCATCCTCGAGCTGCTTTTTCACCTCTTCTTTATATTCCTCGACCGTCTTTGCCTTTTCGGAAAGCTTCGGCACTACCTCGTCGGTAAGCTCAGGCACCGTACGCTCAGTAATCCTGTTCACCTTGATCGTGAATACCACATCCTTGCCTGCATACTCCGTATTGCCGTAATTGTCCGGAAACTTCCCGTCCCAGTCGAACTCATCGCCGATCTTGTGCCCGATGATGCTGTCTTCAAATCCGTCGATAAAACTGTCAGAGCCGATCTCCAGATCATGCTCCTTTGCTGAGCCTCCGTCAAATTCTTTCCCGTCTATCTTTCCGACAAAATCAATGTTGACGGTATCGCCGTCCTTGACTGCGCGGTCCTTAATATCCTTCGTCTCTGCCTGCGCATCAAGCGCGGCCCAGATCTTATGATCCACCTCCTCGTCCGTGATCTCACCGGGCTTTTGCACCTGTGCCACCTCAACCCCTTTATATTGGGTGATCTTAAGCGTATCCGTCTCCAGCCCTTTACTTGCCTCACATGCCGTCAAAAATGTGACGGCACAGATCATACCTGTCATTAACATTACGATTTTCTTTTTCATCATACACCTCTTGTTTCTTCATATTATGTTCAGTACTTTTTCATCCACATCGCTTGAGTATATCACATTCTCCCTCATATTAAAACCTTTTTCACACATATTTCACGTTCTCCTAAAGCACCGGGGAAAGAAGCCTGCAGAATTGCTCCTTCGCCCTGACAAACCATCCTCTCTGGCTATATTTCTTTCTGGTGATAATGGTGCTTTTTAAAATGTCGCTCTCAAATGCTTCCTCCAGCTTCCGCGTAGTCTTTGCACTGTATACCACCGCATTTACTTCAAAATTCAATGCAAAGCTCCGGATATCCATATTGGCCGTCCCCACACAGCTTACCAGTCCGTCAACGCAAAGACATTTGCTGTGCAGGAAACCATTGTCATAGGTGTAGCACCTTGCCCCCGCCTCGATCATCTCGCCTGCGTAGGCACAGGTGGCCCAGTACACAAAGGGATGATCCGGCTTACATGGAATCATGATCCGCACATCCACGCCGGATTTGGCTGCGATAACAAGCGCGTCTTTAATATTATCATCCGGAATAAAATACGGAGTCTGGATGTAGATCCTCTTCCGCGCCATATGGATAAGCCGCAGATAATTGTCACGGATCTTCGGGTACTTGGAGTCCGGGCCGCTGGTAATGATCTGGACCGGATCCCTGCCCTCACGGACATACTCCGGTATCTCAAACAAACTGTCGTCCAGGAACAGATTTTCCTTTGCCGCATAATTCCAGTCCAGCACGAACCGGACCGCCAGAGATGTCACCGTAGAGCCCTCGATGCAAAGATGGGTATCCCGCCAGTATCCAAACTTCCGGCTCCTTCCGAGGTATTCCCGGCCGATATTGAAGCCCCCCATAAAACCAAGCCGCCCGTCGATGACTACAATCTTCCTGTGGTTGCGGTAATTGATACGAAACTGGAATTTCCCCAGGAGTGCCGGAAAGAACTCTGCCACCTCGATTCCCGCCGCCCGAAGCCTTGCCCAGTCAGCCCTTCTCATTCCCCGGCAGCCCATACTGTCAAACAGCACTCTGACTTTGACTCCCTGACCTGCCTTTCGGACCAGTACCGCCTCAATCTCCTGCCACAACTCATCATTACGGATAATATAATACTCGATGTGGATATACCGCTTTGCATGTTCCATCTCATACAAAAGATCTCGGAATTTATCCTCCCCATCCGTGTAAATGCGGATGTCGTTATTATCCGTCAATACCGCCTCGCCCTCGTTCAGATTATAAAGGATCAGCCGTTTAAACCGTTCAAGCTCCGGATCCCGCAGCCTAAGCTTCTTTCGGAAGATCGACTCCTCCTGGCGCCTGACCGCATATTTTATCTCGCCTTCAATTTCCTTCATCTTGAACATCCGGTCTTTGTGGAAATTCTGTGCCAGGACAAGATAAAGGACAAAGCCGATCACCGGAATAAAATATAAAAGCAGGAGCCAGGCCCACACTGTAGTAGGATTGCGCCTCTGAAAAAAGATGATCAGTAAGGAAAATATGATATTTATGATGAAAAGATGCTCCAGGATCCATCTGTAGCCTTCTACAATGCTGCCAATCATCAAGTCCGGCATTCGCACCACCCCGTTTTTACTGATATTATCATTATATTATCTTTCCGCACAAAAGTAACCCCTAAAATCCCAAATCACTTGCACTCGCTCCGAAAGAATGATACAATGTATTTCGTGAAAATGAGTTAGACAGGAGGTTCCCCGTGAGTAAAGTAACAATCATATTATTAGTGATTTTGATCGTATTAATCGTTGCATGTGTCGTATTATATTTTCTCGGAAAAAGGGCGGAAAAGAAGCAGGCCGAGCAGCAGGAACAGTTAGCGGCAGCCGCACAGACCGTCTCCATGCTGATCATCGATAAAGGCCGGCTGCGGCTGAAGGACGCAGGATTTCCTTCCGTCATCGTCGAGAACACGCCTAAGTATCTGCGCCGCTCCAAGGTTCCGGTGGTAAAGGCAAAGGTCGGCCCGAAGGTCATGATCCTCATGTGCGATGCGGAGATTTTCCCGATGGTTCCGGTCAAAAAAGAAGTGAAAGCAACTATCAGCGGCATCTATATCACTGCAGTCAGGGGTATCCGCGGCCCGCTAGAGACTCCGCAGAAAAAGAAAGGCTTTCTCGCAAAGCTGCGCGGCAAATAATCACAGACATTACGAAAGGACAGGCTCTCTTGCCTGTCCTCTTCTTCTGTCTTATCCCGGGGCATTGGCCCGGATGTTCATCTTGATATCGCAGTCCGCAACCTTCTCACTGTTGATATCCAGCTCATAATTCACGCGGACATCAATATTCTTCTCTGTCACGTCGACCAGCATATTCCTGGTAAATATACCGATCATCAGCTCGCCGTACGGTGTCTCATACTGTGTCATATTGATCTTGTCTTTCTCAAAGACCATCTTCGTATTCGCAAGCCCGCTTTTTTTAATCTCTAACAGATTATTCCCCGCAATCCTGATCTTATTCTGGATGGTTCCCGGCATTCCCTCCACCATCTCATCATAGATTACATAATGCTTCCCATTCTTCAAATAATAAGTTGCCGGTGTGATCACCTCGATCGGCTCGTTCTCATCTTCATCCGGGAAAGAATCATAATGCAGTCCCGAAATGGTCAGTAATACCTGTTTTGTCATACGATCACCTTTTATAAAGTCATTACAGGGCAAGTCTCTGTGCAATATCGTACTGATATTCCGGAATCTCTTTCTTCATGCTCAGTGCTTCGTCAATATCAAAATCCTTGTACTCTCCGTGCTGATAACCAACTACACGGTTGGACTTTCCTTCGCAGAGAAGGTCAACTGCCATTGCACCCATAATAGAAGCATATACCCTGTCCTTACATGTCGGGCTTCCGCCGCGCTGCATGTGTCCGATAATTGTTGCTCTTGTCTCCATACCTGTAGCTTCTTCGATTCTCTTAGCCATATTCATGGAATCTCCGATACCCTCTGCATTGATGATAATATAGTTCTTCTTGCCGCGCTTTCTGCACGCCTGAATATCCTCTATGATCATCTGCTCATTATAATCGTGCTCCTCCGGCATAAGGATACGCTCTGCACCGTTGGCAATCCCGCACCACAATGCCAGATATCCTGCGTCTCTTCCCATAACCTCAATAATGGAGCATCTCTCATGGGAGGTGGATGTATCACGTACTTTGTCGATGGCTTCCATCGCAGTATTCACCGCTGTATCAAAACCAATCGTATACTCTGTACATGCGATGTCAAGATCGATCGTTCCCGGGATGCCGATAGTGTTGATCCCATAATAAGCAAGTCTCTGTGCACCTGCAAAGGAACCATCTCCTCCGATGACTACCATCCCGTCAATGCCGTACTTTTTACAGATTGCCGCTGCTTTTTGCTGTCCTTCTTCCGTACGCATGGAATGGCACCGCGCGGTCTGGAGAATCGTTCCGCCCCGCTGGATCGTGTCAGACACATCTCTGGCCGACAGATCGATGATCTCTTCATTAAGAAGCCCCTGATAACCTCTGCGGATACCTCTTACCCTAAGACCTTTTCCCAATGCGGTTCTCACCACTGCACGGATCGCAGCATTCATTCCCGGCGCATCCCCACCGCTTGTCAGAACACCGATTGTACGAATTGTTTTTTCTCCCATGTTAATCCCTCCATTCATCTATCTCAAATATATCTTAACTCGGCAACATTGTACATGAAATATAACTAATTTTCAATGGCCTTTTCTATCAGTTTTACACAAGATTCACCAAGATAATTCGTCAACCTGCTCAATAGCCCTGCATCCGCCCGGACATTCCTGTTGGCGCCAAGACGCTTCATCGCCCGCTCTGCCTTGCAGTATATGATCACCCGATCTCTCCCTTCCGATTCTCCGATGATCTCATAAAGCTCCTGCTCGCGGCTTTGAAAATCCGCCTTGCTGTCAAACTGAAGCCACAGCTCTTTTTTCGTCTGGTCAAAGGGGATGATCTCCTCGCAGATCAGGCGGCTCGGTGCTTCGTCCTCCTCAGATACACGTCCTCTTATGAATATCTTATTCTCTTCCTCCAGATACTCGCGGTTCTTCTCATAATCTCTCGGAAATACGATAACCTCCACCGTTCCCATCAGATCCTCTATCGTAAGGAAAGCCATCACCTGATTCTTTTTTGTATATTTGACCGTCTTAGCTGCGATCATACCTCCAATCGTCTCTTTTGCGCCGTCACGTACTTTCGTGCGCCCGACCTCATCATCCACCTGGAAATCGAGAGTTGTGCGCGTAATATTTTTCCGCCACTTCTCTTCGTACTCTTCCATAGGATGGCCGCTCAAGTATACACCTAAGACTTCCTTTTCAAAGCCAAGCTTTGCCTCCTTTTCATATTCACCTACATCCGGAAGCGGAATCTCAAACTCTGCCTTCTGGTCATCACTCACCATATCAAAAAGAGACATCTGTCCGGTCATGGAATATTTCTGCTCACGGATTATCTGCTCCATGATCTGGGCATAGACGACCATAAGCTGCTTTCTCGTACCTGGGAGACTGTCGAAGGTTCCGGATTTGATAAAGTTTTCTATCGTCTTTTTATTCAGCTCCTTCACCGACATCCGCTCAATAAAGTCTTTGAGATTTTTGAACAGTCCATGCTTCTTTCGCTCTTCCAAGATCACTTCGATGATCGGGCGGCCGATACTTTTTATGGCAGAAAGGGCATAACGGATATTCCCATTGTCCACCGAGAATGTCCCTACACCTTTATTGATGTCCGGCGGCAGGATGTCAATACCCATCTGGCGGCAGGTATAGATATATTCTGCTACCTTTCCCGGATTATCGATCACCGATGTCATAAGCGCCGCCATAAATTCCACCGGGTAATAATATTTCAGCCACGCTGTCTGGTAAGATACCACGGCGTATGCTGCCGCGTGGGATTTATTAAACGCATATTTGGCAAAGTCGATCATCTCATCGTAGATCTTGTTGGCAATCCGTTCATCGATCCCGTTTGCGATACAGCCCGGAACATTCTCCTCCCGGTTGCCGTAGACAAAGTTCTGCCGCTCTTTCTGCATGACATCGCCCTTTTTCTTAGACATGGCACGTCTGAGAAGATCGCTTCGTCCCAGGGTATACCCAGCCAGATCCCGCACAATCTGCATCACCTGCTCCTGATAGACGATACAGCCGTAGGTAGGCGATAAGATCGGCTCAAGCTGCGGACAGTCATAGGTGATCGTCTCCGGATGGTTCTTCCCCCGGATATACTGAGGGATAAAATCCATCGGCCCGGGGCGGTACAAGGATATCCCTGCGATAATATCCTCAAGGCTCTTTGGCTTTAATTCCTTCATAAAGTTTTTCATGCCGCCGCTTTCAAGCTGGAATATCCCGTCATTCCTGCCTGTCCCGACAGCAGCAAGGACAGCCGCATCATCGTAATCAATCTTATTGATGTCAATCTCTTTCCCGCTGCTTTCACTGGCAAGCTTTACCGCGTCCCGGATAACGGTAAGGGTACGGAGACCGAGAAAATCCATCTTCAGCAATCCAAGCTCCTCTAACGTCGTCATGGTGAACTGGGTGACGGCGGAGCCGTCGGAGCCGAGGGACAGGGGCACATACTCATCGATGTCCTTCTGACTGATCACCACTCCGGCCGCGTGCATGGATGTATGCCTCGGCAGCCCTTCAAGGCGCATGGAGGCATCCACCAGTTCTTTTACCTGCGGATCTTCTGCATACGCCTTCTTAAGATCCGGACTTTCTCTAAGCGCCCGCTCAAGCGTGATATTAGGCTCCTTCGGGATCATCTTCGAGATAGAATCCACATACGCATAGGGAAGATCCATCACGCGGCCAACATCCCGGATCACACCCCTGGCGGCCATCGTACCAAAGGTAACGATCTGCACGACCCGGTCCTCACCATATTTTCTCACCACATAATCAATGACTTCCTGGCGTCTCTCAAAACAGAAATCCACGTCAATATCCGGCATAGACACACGCTCCGGATTCAAGAACCTTTCAAACAGGAGCTGGTATTTGATCGGGTCTATAGTGGTGATCCCAAGACAGTAGGACACGATGCTGCCCGCCGCAGACCCCCGCCCCGGCCCGACCATGATCTCATGGTCCCTTGCATATTTAATAAAATCCCACACAATAAGAAAATAATCCACATAACCCATGGACTTAATGACAGAAAGCTCGTACTCGAGCCTTTTCGTCAACATCTCATCGGACTTTTCATACCTTTGCTTTAATCCCTCATAACAAAGCCTATTCAGGTACTCCCAGGACGTGTATCCTTCCGGCACATCGTACTTTGGAAGCTTTGTAACGCCGAATTCAATCTCCACATTGCAGCGTTCTGCGATTTTCTGCGTGTTCTCAAGAGCATTCAGCGCGTAAGGGAAAAGCTCTCTCATCTCTTCCTCGGACTTGATATAATACTGTCCCCCCTCATAACGCATACGCTTCTCATCAGACAGCTTCTTTCCTGTCTGAATACACAAAAGCATGTCGTGAGGCTTTTCATCTTCCGCGTAAGTGTAATGGATATCATTGGTCGCCACCAACTCAATCCCTGTCTCCTGAGACATCCGAAGAAGAGCCTGGTTCGCCTGGCGCTGCTGCGGCAGCCCGTGATCCTGAAGCTCTAAAAAGAAATTCCCTTTGCCGAAAATATCCTGGTAACGAAGCGCTGCCTCTTTTGCCTCCTCATACATCCCTCTTAGAATATCCCGCTGGACTTCTCCCGCCAGACAGGCACTCAGCGCAATGATCCCCTCATGGTACTGCCGAAGCAGGGCCAGATCCACACGGGGCTTGTAGTAGTACCCTTCGGTAAATCCTCTGGATACGATCTTCATCAGATTGTGATAGCCAAGATCATTCTCAGCCAGAAGCACCAGATGATAATACCTGTCGTCGCCGCTTCCCACTGCTTCTTTATCGAACCTTGAACCAGGCGCCACATACACCTCGCATCCAAGGACAGGCCGAATCCCTGCTGCCTTCGCCGCACGGTAAAAATCAATCACTCCGAACATCACACCGTGGTCTGTGATCGCTACGCTGTCCATCCCTAATTCCTTAACCCGTGCGATACATTCTTTAATTTTATTCGATCCATCTAAAAGACTGTACTCTGTATGTACATGTAAATGCGCAAAACTCATGCTATCAACCCCGTTTTCTTACCTTTCTGCCGCTGCTTTTCTCGTGTTATCCTGACCGTTTCTTATCTTCTCATGATAGCATGTCCCGCTGATTTTATCAAACAGTTACTTTTCCCCTTTCTGCTCAAGCCTCAGGTTCACCACCAGCGCAAATGCGATAATCCCATACGCTACAAAGCTGCGGAAATACTCGCCCAGAGACGCATTTGCAAAAGCATTGCGCCCTGCAAGGGGCGACAGAACGAACAGTGTATGAAGGAGCACCACCCCGATAAATGCATTTTTTACCCCCGCCTTGCGGATGCTTGCCCCTCCTGCCAGGAGCGCCGCACAGGCGAACTTCTCCGTGTCCAGATGCTCCGTGTAGACATTGAGGGAGCCGATATTCTGAAGATACACGAACTGCCCAAGCGCCGCGAACACGGTAGACAAAACGATGACGATAATCCTCACCCGGTCGGTGTCAATCCCGATATTCGCCGCTTTCTCTTCGCTCATCCCTACCGCCTTTATCTTCTGCCCCAGCGGCGTGTGCATCAGGTAGTATACAAAAAAACCGCACACAATGATCATCGCCAAAAGCAGCACGGAAATCTTCGCCTTCCCGATGCTGAACACGCCGAGGTTGTCGAACACTTGCTTAAAGGTCTTTAAATCCACCATATTTTTCACGCCGATTCCGGTGGACAGCACCAGCTTTTTGTTAAACACATGGATGACCGTGCCAAAGCCCGCCACGAAGATAAGCTGGTAAATGTAATTGGCAAGAAAGCCCACGACGATGGACGTCACCATCTCCCTGCCCCTTACCTTATTAAGGAGCCGCCCAATCACATATCCGACGCCGGCCGCCGCGGCCAGGGAGACAAGCAGCACAAGCGCCGCCCCTTTTCCACCCATGATATTAAAGTTCAGCACGATGATAAAACATGCCTGCGTGATCATCGTTCCGATAACCACCGCAAAATTAAGCCCCATCCCCGCCATAATCGGGAAAATAAGCGCCAGCACCAGTATGATATTACGGATAAATCTGAGCGCCACCTGCTCCGCAAGAAACAGAAAGCTGATTCCTGACAGGATAAAGCAGAGAATACTGAACACAATGAAAGTAGCCGGTACAATCAGCTCATCCTTACGAACCTTTTTCATCATTGCCGTCTCCTCCTTTCCTGTTTTAAAAATGCGTACAGGATAATTCCGTTTGTAATGATCATCCGCACAATCTCCGACATCTGCGGTATCAGTATCGCATTGGCAATCGGCGCTGACAGAAGATAAATTGTCTGGTACAGATATGTTCCCAAAACCGCGTGGGAAATCTTCGCCCGCCTCCCGATACACCCGCCGATCAGGATTGCCGAGACTGCAGGAAAGCTGTGGGACAGCGGCGCATTGTAAAGCTCCACGAACCCGTAAGTCTGGGCGTACACACAGATTCCCGCCGCGCCGATGACCGTGGACAGCACAATCGCCATCGTCCGCACCCGGTCAATCCGGATGCCGGAGAGCTGGCAGAACTTTTCATTCTCCCCCACCGCCAGCATCACCGTGCCGCCCTTCGTCTTAAAGAACCCGTACACCAGCAGGCACACCGCGGCATAAGCCAGAAGAAGGCCTACGGGAACCGATATCTTGCCAAGCTTAAGAACCATAAGCTCATTCAGCACATTTCCAAAATAATTCTCCAGGCTGATCTTCGGGCGCAGCCCTTTTGCCCCCACCGGGTAAAGCATCTCCCGGTTGGTAAAGGGAATCACCGTCCACACGAAATTCATGATGGGGATAAAGGAATACCCGATGAAAATCGCCGCGATATCCTCCTTGCCCTTCACCATATTCAGTATCTTCGCATAGAGCAGTCCAAGGAGCACCGCCGGAATGACCGACAGCGCCACAGCTCCCAAAAATCCCGTGATTCCCGTCATGCGAAACTGTATCGCCATACACATGCCAAGGAGCCCTGCCACAATCCCCACCGGAAGTCCGAAGTTCATCCCCACCCCCGCATTGATCATCGGAATCATGGCAAGCACAAGCACGCCGTTCATAACGAACTTCGTAAAGGAGCCGCTTACAAGCTCCGGGATATCCATCCCCAAAAATCCGGCAAGGACAAACAGCGCCAGCATAAACGCCGTAATAATAATCTGCGGAAGTTTTATCTTACCGTCCATCCTTTCCCTCCTCTCCCGTAAATGCAAAGGCAAATTCCTCATCGGTCGCATCCGGCGGCAAAATCCTCGAAAGCTTTCCCTCGCAGAATACCGCAATCCTGTCGCTGATGCGCTTTAGCTCCTCCAGCTCGCTTGACGCCACCACTACAGTTGTCCCCTGCTCCCGGTTAATCTGCACAAGGCTGTTAAGGATTTTCTCCTTCGCGCCGATGTCCACGCCCCTCGTCGGCTCCATGACAAACAGCACCTTCGGGGCGACTAAGACCGCCCTGGCAATACATACCTTCTGCTGGTTTCCGCCGCTTAGCTCCTTCACCTTCTGGCCGGCGCTCTCACACTTAATCTCCAGCTTTTCCATCTGCTCCTCTACACAACGCTCCATCTCTTTCCTATCCCTGACCGGGAAAATGCCGGCCGCCTTTTTCTGGAACAGATTCCTCCCATAAAACCCAGAGAAAACAATATTATCCCGAACCGAATGTTCCAGCAGAAGACCCATGTTCTTCCGGTCGTCCGGAAGGAGGAACAGCCCGTTTTCTATCGTCTTCCGGACATTTTTCACATCCACCCCGGCGCCGCCGTACAAAAACTCTCCTTTCACCGGGAACTGACCCATCACGCCGTAGCCCACCGCCAGCTTTCCATGCCCGGAAAGGCTCGTAAGCCCCAGAATCTCCCCCTCGTATACCTGGAGGTTCAGGCCGTCCAAAAACTCTCCCGGCATATACACAGAAAAATCCTCGAACTTGAGAATCTCTTTCTCCTCCCGGTTCTGATGCTCCTTTTTCACCGCCGCCACGTCATACCCGATCATATCCCTGGCAAGGGTACGCATATCAAGCTCGTCCCGCCCATAGTCCGAGACCACCTGCCCGTCCCTCAGTACGGTCACATGGTCGCACACCTGGCAGATTTCATGGAGCCTGTGAGTGCAGAAGATAACCGAGGTTCCCTTCTCTGCAAGCTCCTTTAGCACTTTCATCAGTTTCCCCGCGTCCTCGTCTCCCAGAACCGCCGTAGGCTCATCGAGAAGAAGGAGCTTTAAGTCTCCCTTATTCACTTCTCTGGCAATCTCAACGAACTGCTTTGCATTCACCGAGATGTTCTTGACCAGATAAGAATTATCGATTTCAAATCCAAGCTGCTCTAACACTCCGGCTGCATCCTCGTTATCCTTCTTCCTGTCCACAAAACAAAGCTCAGGGCTTAACACCTTCCCGAGTATTCCTTTTGTATTCTCTCTTGTGAGCTTTATGTTCTCCGCCACAGTCATCTCCGGAATCAGCATAAACTCCTGGTAGATCATCCCGATTCCCCGCCCTATGGCCTCCGTCGTAGAGCGGAGCTTAACCTTCTCCCCCTCAAACAGCACATCGCCGCTGTATCCGCCTGTTGCGGCGATGACGCTGTTTCCGAACAGAATGTTCATCAGCGTGCTCTTTCCGGAACCGTTCGCCCCGATAAGCCCGTAGATTTCTCCCTTTCTGACGGACAAGTCCACCTTGTCAAGGACTTTGTTCTGCCCATAATATTTTTCCAGGTTTTTAACCTCTAACACATACTTTCCCATGATCCTTCTCCTTCGCAGCAGCAGCGTGCCGATGTCAGCGCATGGGCTGCCAGCGACTCTCATTATAGCAAAAAGGAGCGAAAGATTCATCTCCTTCCGCCCCTTTTTCTTACTTAACGCTTAATACGCTTAATAATAGATTGACTCCATAATAAACATATAGTAGTTCTCGTAATCCATGTATTGCTGGAAATCTACATCCAGGCCGAACTTGTCCTTTGCCAGCTTTCCAAGGTTCTCCGCATTGTTCGGGTTGAAATCCGGATCGGCGATCATCTGCCTTGCAACCTCAACACCGAACTTCGGAAGGAAGATGGTAACCGGAATCGGCCATCCGGAAAGCCTTCCCTTCATATCCTGTGCGTCAACCTTCTCCGCGATCATCTGGTTGATCTTGTCAAAGTTAGTCGCATCCTCCTCCGCAATCTCCAGACCAAGCACGGTCGGATAAGCCTGCGTCGGCGTCGGGCAGCACTGCTCCGCAACCGTGAACTTAAGCTCTAAAGCCTTTGCGATGATCACATCATACATCGGGCAGTTTGTTCCGAAGATGTTCGTCTCTTTGCCGTATTTCTCAATCTGTCTCGGAATATCTTCCTGAAGGAACTGCTGCATAGCCTCCGGCCCGTTTCCGGTCTGCGGGTCAGGCGTGATCACTTCCACAAACTCAAGCCCCAGTTCTTTGCAAGTCTCTTTCATCTTATCCCTTCTCGCCGTAATCGTCGGCTTTGCCAGATGGGTCGGGAAAGAATAGTGGATAAATGTCTTCGCGCCCATCTCCTTCGCCTTTGTCGGGATTGTCTCGCCTCTTCGGATGGCGTCCATATCAAGGTTCACGTCGATGTTCTCCGACATCATGTCAGGCTCGTCGTAGATTGTTGACGCGATAGTGATGATGTCCGGATTTTTCTCCTTAAGCTGCTGGAATGCCGGAATCAGTCCGGACTGCCCGGAGCTTACGATAACCGCCCTCATCAGCGGGTCGTCTGCCGCAGATACGATGGTGCTGATACATCCTTCAATCTCTGTGTCAAATTTCTCCGGCAATACAAGGTGCGTCACCACGTCCGGATACTCTTCCATGAGCTGCTCCCCTGCCCGGAACTCGTCCTCACTTACAGACAGCGTAGGTGTTACAATGGCAATGTGATACTCCTCGCCCGCCTCTTCCCCGGCCTCTCCCTCAGCCTCAGTCGTCTCTTCCTTTGCCTCCTCGGTCTCCTTTGTCTCATTGCTGCCACATGCCGTGCATATCATTGTAAAAAGCATAACGACAACGAGAAGTACTGATAGTCTTCTTTTCAACTTATCCTCCTGTATAATTTTTATAAATAAAGTATAAGTTTGAAGACTATTTTTTGTCAAATTGCTAGTTCCTATAAATAAACTCATTTATAGAATATATCGATATTCTTTATTTCTCACTCTCCCTTAACATATACATCAAAATTATTCCTGATCATAACCCCCTTATTTTCCTGCACTGCAAGACCTTCCTCCGCCGAAACCGCCTGCTCGTTTTCGCCTGCCTTGATCTGGCTTTGGATTTCTTCAAGCTTCTTTTCCAGAAGCCTGATACTCTCCTCTGAACCCACGCTGTCGCCGGAGGTGGACTTCATGAGCAGAAGCGAATTCTGTACAGACTTTTTCTCCTCCTCCAATGTCCGCTGTTTCTTCTCATCTTCCATTGCTGTCTTCGTCCCCACGGGATTCATCCGGCTGTCCTGCTGCATCATCGCCTGCGCATCTGCACACGCATTTCTTACCGTATTGATCATCTTTCCTGCTTCTCCTTTACTTGTTTTTCACATACCGCACCGATAACGGTATATAGATATATCGGAAAATATCCTTGTTCCACAAGCCGTTTTGCGCGGACGGACACTCTCCCTTCGCCAACGGTCACTTTGCCTTCCCGGCCGGTCCTAGGCACAGCAGCATACGGATGGCAAATTCTTCCTCCCCTCGTACTGTCTCCATCGTCCCTCCGTATTTTCTCACCGTTCGCCTTATATTTTTAAGACCGGTTCCGTAATCTTTCCCACGCATCACACAGCAGCCGCCCGTCCTCTGCCCATGGGCTGTCGCATACCCGGACGGTTTTGTCGTATTGGTCACGCTGATTATCAGGAAATGGCGCTTCATGCCCGCTGCAGCCGAGATCCTTGGTTTCCCTTTTCCTGCCTGCATACACGCCTTTATCGCGTTATCCATCGCATTTGCCAGAAGCGTACAAAGATCCGCATCATCAATGCTGTACTTTTTTGAAAAATGGACATCTAGCCTTACCTGTATCCCATTTGCCTCCGCAAAATTTATCTTTTCCCTCAGGAGAATATCTGCCGCCAGATTTCCCGTATCAATCCCACCCGTCAGGCTGTCCGAAAGGCGGCTCAGATTTTCAGAATACTTCTCTGCCTCCGCATATCTTCTCTCCTGCACAAGTCCGGACAGGACGAGAAGATGATTGTCTATATCATGCTGAAAGGCAGCATACCGCTCATTCCTTCTCCTGGCTTCATCAAGATACTGAAGCGTACATAGATAAGAAGATTCTTTCGCCTTCATCATATCCGACAATCCTTTTGAGATAATGAAAAGCCCGGTTGCCGTCAGGACCGCCGTCAACCCCGAGACGGAAATCTGCAGCAAAGCTCCCATCCACACACTCATGTTTTTTTCCACGAGCCGGTCCATGAAGACAAACTGGAATCCTTCCATAAACGTATACAGCATAAGGATAACCGCAACCGGAACAATCGCCTCAAGTACCTTAAGCTTCACCGATAAAACAGAGAATCCGAAGATTACGATTGTATGCAGGATCAGCCCGCACATCTTCGGACCGTGAAAGCGCATCATCAGAAATGCAAGGACACAGCTTGCCAAAAGGCAGACGGATGCATGCCATTTTTCCTTAACCCCGGTAAGATTCTGCAAAAATAAGATTTCAAAAAAGCAAAGAAAGCCGTTGATAAACACCCACCAGAGATAAAACATGGCGGGATAAACTCCCAACTCCATCATCAGATCACCGCATCCTTCAAAAAGCCCAAAAGCCTCTGCATAAATTCCTGCTGCCTTCTCCTTGATACCATCACCCATTCCCCGCCGGCAAGTACCGCCCATCCCTTTTCCTGCCGGATAACCTGATCCATATTGACAAGAAAGCTTCTGTGGCAGCGGAAGAACCGTTTATCAAACTTCTGTGACAGCATATCCAGCGTCC
>CANAPP010000022.1 GCA_947363565.1 uncultured Lachnospiraceae bacterium
CAAAATTTCTTTCTATTTTTTCAAAAAAACACTTGACTTTTTATTAGCAGGCTCTATACAATTCTGGAAATAAAATCGAAGCTGGTGCCCCCATATTTCCATAGTAGCACCTTGGTGTTCCATCATCATCGCTTAATGCAAATCCTGAAATATAAGACTCCATTACCCATCCTGCATAATCTTCAAAAATCTTAAAATCATCTGGAATAGGAATGTTATCCCATTCTTCTTTTGTCTTTGCAGCATATTGCTTTCTTCTTGTTTCAGTAGCTCGTTCTATTCTTCTGATTTTTTCATCTCTGTCACTAAGTATTTTTTCTAATAAAGCTGGACAAATATAGTTTCTACCATTTACAGATTTTATACATAATTCGTTTTCATCCATGCTTACCTCCATAATTTGTTGGCATCTTTCAAGTTGAAACTCAGTGTTTACATTAATTCATTTACTCCAATTTTTAAATTTAGTCTACTTTTCGTTGTTTTATCAGTTTAACCTTGTTTCAATAATATCACAAAACATCTGCTTTTTCAATGATTTTCATCAAATTTCTATTTAATCTACTCAAAATCTATGTAAACGCTGTCTTTGATACAATTCGATTTTGCCTTATACATTTTGATTTTGGCATACTTTTTGATTTTGCCCCGTAGGGGGAGGGTTCAAATTGGAAAAGCCTATAAAAAATCCTGCGGCATTTCTATCAACCGCAGGGTTCTTTACACTTTTATCTCCGTCCCGTCCTTAAAAGTGAAACGGACATCTTCTTTATTAAAAACTGTGACAAAATCAACCAGGCTGTACCAGAGTTTCTCATCAAACTCCGTGGCCACTCCGTCCTGCCGCCCCAATTCGACGAGGAACCTTTCAATCTGCTCCCTCTTCGCCTGTTTTTCCGTAATGGCGCTGCCAACTTCATCCAGCCTTGCCTTCGTCCGGTCAAACCGCTCTGCCAGCCCGTCATACCTCGCCTGGTATACCAGAAAGCCCCCACATACGCTTTCGCCATCGGCAGCTACATCATTGACCGTAACGGCACACTCAGCGGCGAGAAGAACGAAGAATTGACAGAAGCACTTGCAGCCCAGGGCTTCACCGCAGCATAAGAAAAAATACCAGCCCCGCCCCGGCGGGGTTTTTGGTGCATACACAACTTTTCCAAGACAATTCCGTATATAAAATTATCCGCTAAAATGTTCTCACGGCTTCATGCCGGAATCATACTTTTTAGCGGATATTGATTTTTGCCCCTACTGCCCTCAGAGGGGTGTGCATCTGCCAGTACAATGCAATTCCCCTAAGTCGAAGATTCATTATTCTATGGAAATTTTAGAAGTCAGCACAAAACATAGAAAGAGATAGAATCCAAGAAAGCCCGCAAAATAAGGCTTTTTCAAGACTTGCAGAAAAACAGCCCTCCGAAATGGAAGGCTTATTTTGTATCAAAGTTTGTCCCTTTAGACAGATACCGATAACTGCAATCGCGAAGATCGCAATCTTCGGGTTGGATACCCAGTTTGTCTTTGTCCCCAGAATGTGGTTCAAAAGACCGAACTCTGCGTTAAACAGCCATCTCCATACCATAGCGATAGCCGCCGGAGCTGCTACCATAGGCAGGAAGAAGATGGTACGGTACACTGCACGTCCCTTCATCTTGCGGTTCAGAAGCACCGCCAGCACAAGCGAGATGATGATAGAGAAGGGAACCTCTACGATCGCGTACTTGAAAGTATTGATCAGTGCCTGCCAAACCTCTCCGTCACCGAACATCTTTGTGTAGTTTTCAGCACCGATAAAGATGTTGCCTTTGCCGAAGTCGCCGGTTTTAAAGAAACTCTCATAAATAGTTTTAAATATCGGATAAATATTCAGGACGATCAAGCCGATCATCGTCGGGAGGATAAAGATCCATCCCCACACAAACTCGTTGCGTTCCTGGCTTGTACCTTTCTTTGGATTAGCCAAGTCTCTCACCCCTTTTCCTCCATCAGTGCTTTACTGATTTTCCTCTTCGATGCTCTCATTCATATATTTTGCAATTTCCTTACATGCCTCATCAATGGTTATCTCTTTTGTATATGCCTCTTTCATCACCTCCTGGGAATAATCCTCCCAGAGTTTTGTGTTTTTCGTATACGGACGAATCTGCATATCTTCTGTCATGTCAAGGTACGCCTGAAGATTAAAATTCGGCGCACACTGTACCCATGTATCCGATGTTCCCATGAATGCTGACATGGTAACACCAAGCT
Source organism: uncultured Lachnospiraceae bacterium (assembly GCA_947363565.1). Classification (GTDB taxonomy): domain Bacteria; phylum Bacillota; class Clostridia; order Lachnospirales; family Lachnospiraceae; genus MD308. Next base: position 2,254 of record CANAPP010000022.1, read on the forward strand.
CTGCCTGTTTTTTCTGTGCTTCCTCGCTTCCGAAATATTCAATAAGTTTCCACGAATTCTCTGTATTGTCTCCTTCTGCTGCCGCTGCCCATCCAAGGCCGTTATAGATGGATTTTCTTGTCCCGTCATCCGCTTTCGGAAGAACTGCCACATCACAGTTTTCACTTATGAATTCATTGTCCCTCATCGAAGCGGTCATCCAGGAACCTTGAAGTGTCATGGCAATCTTTCCTGAACTAAACAGTACATCCGGCGACGTTTCGCCCATAGTCTCCTGTGACGGCATGGATGTGGTAACTACATTATCATACAGCCAATTCATCGCCTCCATAGTCTTCGGGTCGTCCCAGCCTGATTTTTTCTTATCATCGCTTACAATATATCCGCCCATATCATAGATCAGGTTATAGTATCCATCCTGGTTAAAAATAGCCGGAATCGCCGTTCCGTACTGACTGCCGTCCTCTGCCGTGAGCTTCTTCGCCGCATCTGCAAAATCATTCCATGTCCACGTCTCGTCCGGATAAGCAATCTTTGCCTCGTCGAACATCTTCTTGTTGTACCAAAGCGCGATAGTATCATAATCCTTCGGAATGGCATAGGTTTTTCCGTCATACTGATACAATTCTGCAATGTCTTTGTAATAATTGTCCAAATTAATCTTTTCGCTGCTCTTAATCCTGTCGGTCAAGTCAAGAAGGATGTCGTTGGACATGTATCTCTGGGAATATGTAGAATGCATCCAGAATACGTCCGGCATCTCCCCTCCTGTAGCGCCTGCCTCGAGAAGCGTCCAGTATTCATTCCACGGAATCACCTGAAACTCCACCTCAATGCCTGTCTCCTCCGTGAAGTCTCCTGCAATCTCCCTAAGCCCGTCGAGCTGGACATTGTCCCAGATAGCCACCTGAACCGTTCCGCCTCCGCTTTTGCCGTCCCCTTTTCCGCCTCCGCACGCGCAGAGGGAAACACATGTCGCTGCAACTAAAACAGCTGATAAAACTTTTTTGAACTTCATACTTATTTCCTCCTTAGGTTTTTTCTAAAATGGATTTTAGCATGAAGGAATCATTTTAAAAATGACGTAATGTGCTTTCGATATAGAATAATCTGCTTTCAGCAAATACGGTAAATATTCGCCAAAAGCAGATTATTTATTGAAACAGCGTACAGCCCATACGCTTATAATAGATGATCTTTTCTTCTATATCCTTTCGTCTGACATCGAACATCTCTGCCAGGCAATCTATGCAGTAATAAACTGTCGTTCCCCGATTGATAAGCTTTTTTGTCATAGCAGCCTCATCAGCAGAGAGCTTTACCCCGCACCGCCTGCAATGTCCCGGAGAATATTCTTTTAAGCTTTTATTTGCTGATCTGCCGTCACCTCTGTCCATATATCCATGCTCCTGTCCGCAAGTGCGCTGCCCTGCATGTTACCCGCGGCACTAATCATGCCCGCAGTACATAAGCCTGCACTTATATACCCGGCAGTCGTGCCCCGGTACAGCCACCATATGATAATCCCGCTTCACCCCAAGCTCCTCCCCGGTAAACACGTCCTGCATAAAAAATCCATAGCCTGAACTATAAGGAACCCCTGCGTCTGCAAAGATAAAATTCATCTTTCTCTCCTCCTCAAAGAGATTGAAGTAAGCCACCGCAAACTCATTGTCCGAAAGGTGCTTGATGAACGTAAAAAGCTTATCCTTTACCATCTTAAGCGGCTCCACCGCCGCATCCGTATCCTCCTGTGGCACAGCAACACTTCTCTTTCCCACCAGATACGGCGGACGGCACTCCTTGTCCTGATTGATGGCGATCAGCGTCTCATTTTTCAAAAGCTTTTCCATCTCCGGTGTAAGCTTTCGGATATCCGCCCCCATAATCAATGGTGTACCAGCCATACACCACATAGCAAACTGCATCCGGTATTCCCCGTCGGTACAGGGCTTTCCGATTGCAGCGTTTCCCTGGTTGTACATCCCCACCGTCAGCATATCCATGTCGTTGAAGCAATACGGCCCTGACTGGCAGAAATGCTCTAACTGCGACTGGAAGATCCCGGTAAAAGAACGGAAATTATCGAAGATGTCCCCGGTAGAACGGTAAGTATGCGCGCCGATTGCACGCATCCAGCTAAAGCTGTCTTTCTGTCCCCAGTTGCACGCCGCAAAAAGGATATCCCTGCCGCTGGCCTTAAGCGCCATGCTCATCATAAGATAGCGGTTCCTGCAGTCCGCATTCTCCGGAAAATTGCAGTAATCATACTTTAAATAGTCTACGCCCCACTCCGCAAATTGCTTCGCGTCTTCGAATTCATGATCATAACTTGAAGGATATCCTGCACAGGTAAGCACTCCCGCGCAGGAATACATGCCGAATTTCAACCCCTTTTCGTGAACATGATCTGCCACAGCCTTCATGCCGTGAGGGAATTTCTCCGGATCAGGAACCAGCCTCCCTTTCTCATCTCTCTCCTTTAACGCCCAGCAGTCATCGATGATCAGATATTCATACCCCGCATCCTTATACCCTCTATCCACCATAACATCCGCCGTCTCAAAGATCAGCTTCTCGTCAATGTACTCCCCGAATGTATTCCATGAGTTCCAGCCCATAGGCGGTCTTTCAGCAATCATCTTATCAAGTCTCCTTTTCATCGTAATATTGGCAAACTGCCCTTTTTACCATTATAGATAAATGCCAGCGGTATGTATATAGAATATTGGGTGATGTACATTTCCTAATGTGCTGTATATACAATAAGGGCAGGGATCATCTCCCCGCCCTGCGCTGACACTACTTCACTTTTTTCTTCCGGTGCACCAGCCATGACACCCCGTAAAACACCATCCCAATCATAAGATACACGTCTGCAAGGTTAGCTGTCAGATCTGAAAGCTTCTTATTCCCGCGCCTAATCCCGATATAATCAACTACCCGTCCACGGATCAGACGGTCGTAAACATTGCTGAACGCACCGGCGCTTATAAGCGTCATGCCAAGCTTTCCCGCCTTCCGCTTCTTTTTCAAGAATATCCAAACATCACTGATCAATACTCCCACTGCTGCAAACACCGAACTCTTCCGGATAAGTCCCGGAGCACCCTCCAATATGTTAAATGCAAAACCCTTGTTGTATACTTTACGCAGTACTAGCCCGGGAACCAAAGTCTCTCTCTCCTCGTCCTTCTCGAATGTATCCTCTATGTACTGCTTTAGCCCCATGTCAATACAGACCAGAACAAGGAACATACTCATATATATTGTCAATATCATCATTTAGCCTCTTTGAATTTGTCCAGTTCCGACTCTTTTTTCTCAATCTCTTCGTCACGTTTCTCAATTGCTTCACAGATAGTGATAAAATCCGTCCCGAATAACTCCCCGTCCCGGAACTTCTCATACACCATGCGTCCGATATCCAGATAGTCTCTTTCATTCGCCCGTCTAAGGGAGCGGATCTGGCTCTTGATCTTCTGTGTCTCAATGGTATCTCCCGCTCTGCGGCCGAAATCATCCGCCACCTCCGTAATCTTTTTGCCGAGGTCTTCAAAGAAATCTGCCATCACAAACCTCCTCCTTTCGTAATTTTTATAATTCTCTCAGCCGGTTTAATGACTGATAGATGTCAATAGTTCCATATCCCCATTCCTTGTTGGGATAATCCATGTCCTCCCGCTGGTTCGTCCCGAACAGGATAATGTTGCGCACCTGATTACATGTGATCCCTCTCACTGCGGGCTGTTTGCTAAGCCACTCTATGATCAGGGCCGCCGCACCGGACCCAATTCCGGCTGACGCGCTGGAACCGCTGCGCACAGTAAACCTTCCATCAGGCGCAAGCCCGGTGATCTCCACTCCGGGAACTGCAAAATCCGGCTTTAGTACCGTACATCTAGTATACCCTCTTCCCGAATTAATATCAATACTATTATCAATACTATTGTAATAGGAAACTGTCATAGCATCCCTCGTGCTTCCCGGCTCTGTCAAAGTTGTATCCGGGTTCGCTTCCAGGAAATATACATCGCTCTCTAAAAATTCCTTGACCGGAAGCCAGATATGATACCCTCCTTTGACAATATAAACCGGCTCCACCCCGATTTTCCATATTCCTTCCGCAACTCCTTTGAACCGAAAGAAAATAAGCTGGGAGTTACTGTTTTCCAGGAGAAGGCGGTATTCTACCTCCACCTCAGTACCGTCAAAGACGAACCCCAAGTTGAATTTACTCCCTTGCCGCAAAGACAGCGTCGGACTCCTCTCGCCGGAAGGAGAGATGAGGTAAGTCGTGACGATGTTTGGGAGCTGGCTCCAAAGCTCTGCCACAAATCCTGTCGTCCCCTTCTCCACCCGGATCTCAGCCTCTTTCGGCTGCCCTCCCTGTTCGACTTCGCCGTAATAGTGATGGCGGTTGCTCGCCTCATTGCCTCCTCCGATCACCACACAGTGATTGAGAAGGTTGGCGTAGGCATCAAGCATCTGCGACAGCATCGAAGCCCCATTATGGGGACCCATATTCGTACCGAGAGCGATACAGATGACAATGGGAAGCTTCTTCTTTACCGCCAGTTCATGCAGATACTTAAGTCCGAACATAATATCATTTTCCTGATAACACGGGGCACCGCTGTAGATGCCGTAAAACTCCTTCAGATAATTTTTTGCCTCTTTAAGCTTGACAACACCAAGCACCGCCTCCGGGGCAGCCCCGGCAAACTGATTCTCCGTGCTTACCCCTCCTGCGGCCACACTTGCAAGGAATGTCCCATGGCCGTTCTCATCTTTGCTTGGGACAACCGAAAGAGGATTATCTGACCGGAGCGCTTCATTGATCATATCCTCCGTATATTCACTCCCATAAGCGAACCCGTCCGGCAGGTTCCCCGTCTGGACCGTCTGATCCCAGATTCCTGCAATCCGGGTCCCCCCTGCCGGATTCCGGAAGATTGTGTTCTCATAATCAATCCCCGTGTCAATAAATCCGATCATAACATCTCTTCCTCTTAACTGGAGCGTCGGATAATTCTGCACGGAACTGATCCCTGCCTCGTTAAGCGCACTGGTATCGATCAGCGTATAGCAGCCGGGAATTCCCTGGTATCCGTACCTTTCCAGAGACAACTCCCCTGCCAGTCCCTTGTCCACATAAACTGCGCGGTAGCCGAAGCCAAGCTGAAGGACACATGACTGGTCCTGCCTGACGACAATATCCTCCCCGCTCCAGTAATCCGGACTGATAAAATCCATATAGTCCTGCGACAATATCTTTTCTCTGCAGATTTCAGTAGCCATAGATAAAAACACCTCATACACTTTATCAAAGTATATGAGGCAATTTCTCTTTTATGAACCGATACGCATAACCTGCTGGCTTCTCAGCGCAATTACCGGCCCTCCGGTTCCTTCAATATATTCTTTCGTGATGGTCACCTCGCCGATGCTGTCATCCTTCGGAATCTCGTACATGATATCCAGCATAAATTCCTCGATGATCGCCCGAAGCGCCCTGGCTCCTGTATCCTTCTTCATCGCTTTCTTTGCAATGGCATGAAGTGCTCCCTCGTCAAAAGTAAGCTTCACCTCGTCAAGGGCTAACAGTTTTTGGTACTGCTTCAAGATCGCATTCTTCGGCTCCTTAAGGATCTGCACCAGCATCTCCTCACTCAACCCCTGCAGCGTAAATACGATGGGAAGACGCCCTAAAAATTCCGGGATCATCCCGAACTTCCGCAGGTCTTCTAAGGTCACCTTTTCCAGAATCTTTTTATCCCGGTCATATTTATCCTTAAGCTCTGCGCCAAATCCAATAGACGCCTGCTTTTTCAGTCTCTCCTTGATCATATTGTCAAGTTCCGGGAACGCCCCGCCGCAGATAAACAGGATATTTCTCGTATTCACCGTAGTAAGCGGCACCATCGCATTCTTGCTGTTCGCTCCCACCGGCACTTCCACCTGGCTGCCCTCTAAGAGCTTTAACATCCCCTGCTGCACCGATTCCCCGCTGACATCCCGCTGGCTGGAATTGCGCTTCTTGGCTATCTTATCAATCTCATCGATGAAGATAATGCCCTGCTCTGCTTTCTCCACGTCATTGTCCGCAGCGGCAAGGAGCTTCGATACTACGCTCTCAATATCGTCTCCTATGTACCCGGCTTCTGTCAGAGAGGTAGCGTCCGTAATAGCAAGGGGCACGTCCAGAAGCCTTGCCAGAGTTTTTACCAGATAAGTCTTGCCGGAACCGGTAGGCCCGATCATCAGCATATTGGACTTCTCAATCTCAATCTCATCCATCGTATCTGTAGCTACCCGCTTGTAATGATTGTAGACCGCCACCGACATGGCCTTTTTTGCATACTCCTGCCCGACGACGTACTCGTCAAGCTTAGCCTTGATCTTGTGGGGCGCCGGCAGGTGATTGATATCTACCAGAGGCTTTCTTTCCTCTTTCTCTTTTTTCTTCTTTATCTTCTGCTGCTTCGGAACCGTCTGCTCTACATCCGCCAGATTGATAAACTGCATCCCCGGTATATTCATCAACTGGCTGTAGTCAATCTGCCCGCTGTTCATGATATCAAAGCTCTTCTGCATACAGTCATTGCACACACAGATATTATTAGGCAGGTTGATCATCTTTCCGGCCACGCTCTCCGGGCGACGGCAGATAAAGCACACCTTCTCGTACTCATCGTCATCCTTCTTATCCGTGTTCTCCACAGTCACCTTTGTCTCATCAATCTTTTCTGTCTCGTTATCAAGTGTCTTGTCATTATCAGCCATAGATACCTCCTGCCGGACTAATCGCCGCTTTGTGTCATCTCTATAAATTCTTCCTCCGAAATAATCGGAATATTCAGCTCATTCGCCTTTTTGTTCTTCGATGATGCAGAGTGCACATCATTGTTGATCAGGAAATCTGTCTTTGCCGTCACGGAACCTGTCACCTTACCGCCAAGACTTTCGATTAACTCTTTTACCTCTCCCCGGTTTGCAAAATGAGTAACACTCCCGGTAATGACGAATTTCTTTCCTTCCAGTATACGTTCAGTATTATCCACTATTTCTTCGGGAATTTCCAGCTCTTTCAGCAAATTTAATAATATTTTTATATGATTCTCATCTTTAAAGTAAGAAACAAATGCTCCGGCAAGGACACCGCCGATGCCGTCTATGGCATTCAGCGTCTCCTCATCTGCATGGATCATGGCATCTACATCATGATGAAACTCCTTACAGATTACCTTTGCATTGGCAAGACCGATTCCGGTAATCCCCAGGCCGTAGATCACCCGCGGCAAAGTCGTCACCCGTGCCTTCTCGATACTGGCAGTAAGATTCCGGTAAGACTTTTCTCCGAACCCTTCCATCTGCCGGATCTCTTCGCTGTAGCGCTCCAGATGGAAGATATCAGAAAACTCCCGGATAAAGCCCTTCGCGATAAATTTCTCAAGTGTTGCCTCGGATAATCCCTCAATATTAAGGGCATCCCGGCTCACAAACAGGGAAAAAGCCTTCACATGCTTCGCCTGACACTCTGGGTTCATACAGTACAGCGCCTTTGCATTGCTGATTTTGCGAATCTGGGTTTTCTCCCCGCACACCGGACAGACGGAAGGGATATCCTTAACCCCGCTTCTTGTAAGATTTTGTGCAATCTGCGGGATGATCATGTTTGCCTTATAGACTTCGATCTTATCCCCCACGCCAAGCGCCAGCTCCTCCATGATACTGATATTGTGGACACTCGCGCGGCTCACTGTCGTTCCCTCAAGCTCCACTGGTTCAAAAATAGCCACCGGATTGATAAGCCCCGTCCTTGAAGGACTCCACTCAATCTCAAGGAGTTTCGTCTCCCGGGTCTCATCTGCCCACTTAAAGGCATAGGAATCCCGCGGGAACTTGGACGTCCTTCCGAGAGACATTCCATAAGCGATATCATCGTAGACAAGTACCAGTCCGTCAGAAGGAAATGCATTATCCCCAATCTTCTCCGAAAACTTTTGCACCTGCTCCTCTACGGTTTCTGCCGTCACCATATGATGTTCTACCACTTCAAATCCCTGATCTTTCAGCCACTCCATCTGGTACTTCCTGGAATTCTGAAAATCCACATCCTCCGCCTGTACTAAAGAAAAGGCGTAAAACCGCACATTCCTTTTGGCTGTGATCTCATTATTGAGCTGTCTTACAGAACCGCTGCACAGATTTCTGGGATTTTTATATCTGGCATCTACATCCTCAATCTGCGCATTGATCTTTTCAAAATCTGCATAGCTGATGACCGCTTCTCCGCGAAGGATCAATTCCCCCCTGTAGGAAATCTGCAGCGGAATATTTTTAAACACTTTCGCATTGTTTGTAATGACTTCCCCTACCTCGCCGTTTCCCCTGGTAACCGCCTTGAAAAGCTTTCCGTCCCGGTAAGTAAGCACTATGGTAAGACCGTCAAGCTTCCAGGACATCACGGCCTTCTGATTTCCGATAAACTCCTTAAGATCCCCGACATCTTTCGTCTTGTCCAGAGAAAGCATGGGGCGTTCGTGCCGCTCCTTGGGAAGCTCACTTAGCACCTCGTACCCCACATTTACCGTAGGGCTTCCTGCCAGCGTGATCCCAAGCTCATCCTCCAGAGCTTTTAATTCATCATATAGCTTATCATAGGTGTAATCACTCATCAGCTCCTCGGCATCCTGATAATATGCCTTTCCCGCCTTGTTAAGAAGCTCCGTAAGCTCCTTCATCCTGTCTGCCTTTTGTCTGCTCATAGATCTCTTTCAACTCCTGCTTTGTTAGTCTTCTTATCTCTCCACTCTTTAAACTCCCAAGCTCTACATTGAGAACCCGGACGCGCAAAAGCTTTGTCACCTTGTACCCAAGAGCCTCGCACATCCGGCGGATCTGCCGGTTAAGTCCCTGGGTAAGCACGATGGAAAAAGTATATTTCCCTATCTTTTCTGCCTCGCAGGGCAGCGTCACCGCGTCAAGCCCTTTCTCTTTATCCGCAATATGGACACCCTCCTTAAGCCTCTTGATAAACTCATCGGTAACCGGCTTATTCACTGTCACTTTATATTCTTTTTCATGACAGTGACGGGCCCGCATCATGGCATTGATCAGATCCCCGTCATTCGTCATGATAAGAAGCCCCTCCGAATCCTTATCGAGCCTTCCCGCATAGGTGACCCTGACCGGATAATTTAAGAAACGGATAATATTTTTCTTCTCCCGCATATCCTCGGTACAGACGATTCCCGCGGGCTTATATACCGCAAGGACGACCTTTTCATTCCTGCTTTTTATCTGCTTTTTCCCAATCCGCACGTCATTTTCCCGCGTCACCTGCATCCCCGGCTCCGCCCGCCTGCCGTCCACCGTCACGCATCCGCCTGCAATAAGGCGGTCAGCCTCCCTTCTGGAGCAGATTCCCGCCTCGCTGATATATTTATTCAGTCTCATCGTCTGTATCTCCGTCCTGTGAATCTTCGTCATCTCCGCCACCATCTCCGCCGTCAGAAGAAACTTCACCGGAATCATCGTACACTCCCGGGCCGGAGGTTTCTTCGCCGGACTCCCCGGACTCTCCTTCGGCGGATTTTCCCGCATCCGCATCTGTTCTGCTTTCCTCGCTCCCGGCACCGCTCCCCGCATCCGTTCCTTCCGCTGTCTCAGGCACCGCAGCCCCGAGCACCCGGGAAATATCTTTATCTGTCACAAAAGAATTGCCGCTGTATAAGAATACTATACTTGTAAATTTTGCCTTCTGCATGATCTCCTGTAGATTTCCCTTATAAAGCGCCGGGTCAACGGCCACGATCTCCCGGTAGTAGGGCGTAAGAAACGGGATCAGGCAGTTTGCAAAGGAATCCTTGAAGATCAGCAGACGGTCCGTGGTATCCGCTGTCGTCTTGATGTCGATCATCCCCGCATCGCCCCCTAAGAACAGGGAATACTTATCCTCTTTTTCCAGCTTCGTACTGTCATAGAGGGTAGCATACTTTTTCCGGGTATCCATATTCGTCATGATCAGCCGCACGCTGTCCTTCATTTTCTTGGGCGCGTAGATGGTAATGGAATCTCCATCGCCCTTCCCGTATCCGCTCTTTTCCGACAGCGAGCCGATAAAATCATTATTTACCACATAGGGGACAAGCTCCGGCGCTTTAGCCGTATCAAGGCCCATGGCCGAAGCCAAAGCCTCATAGCCGTAAAATGCCCCGAGAGACGTCCAGTTCTTATCTGTCCGGTAATAGATCGGCTCATCGTCATGCTTCTCCAGCGCTTTTTCCGCCTCCACCCACGTGATACCGGCGCCAAGCCTCTCTCTGATATCCTTAAACTGCCGCTTCTGGTCCCTGACAGTCACATAGGCAGGAAGCTTATGGGACTGGATATTCGCCGCGTCAGGCACAAGCATGACATACACCGGGATATTATAATAAGTTCCGGCAAGCTCTTCAATCCCCCGGATATTCGCCTCCACGCCGCTTTTATCCGGCGCGGCGATCTCCTCCAGAAGATACTGTCCATTGCCCCGGTAAATCCCTTCGGACTCCCGCTCCCCGAACATGCTCTTCACAGAAAAATCAAGCCCCTTAAAGGCTCCCTTAAAGAAAAATCTTTCCGTAAGGTACTCTCCGTATGCTTCCATATATCCGCCGTCCAGCACAGTCTTAAGGCTGATCTTCGGCTTCTTGGCTCCTCTGCTTCCGGGGATCAGGTTAAAGACGCAAAAGATGACAAGCAGCCCAAGAATGGTAAGGGCTGTTATCTGCTTCGTATACACTTTTTTCTTTTTTCTTTTCCGCGACTGTTCCATAATCTGCTCCTAAAAATATAGATTAACACTTCCCTCTCCCGAGACGATTCCGGCAACGCACAGCACAAACAGGATTACGTACACCACACAATTGACCACGGTCTGCCACTGCTTCCCTCCGTGGACCAGCCACTCATAAGCCCGGGACATAAGCGGTGTAGCAAAAAGAATTCCCGCCGCAAGGAGTACGCCGTAATCCGCCAGAAGCGCTATCGCTCCTGCGTCTATGAATCCTCCACCGCCGCCGGCAAGCATAAAGCGGAGATAGGAAAACGCTTCCCCCGCTGACCCGCAGAAGAAAAACACCCAGCTCACCAGCAAAAGCAGCATCGTAAAAAACCAGCGGATAACTTTCGGCAGCTTTGATAATTTCTCTCCGAACACAAAGCCCTCCAGGTACAAAAGTACGGCAAAATAGATTCCCCAGACGACAAACGACCCGTTAAGCCCATGCCACAGCCCGATGATGACCCAGGTCCAAAAAAGGCTTAAGAAACCGGCCGCGCCGCCGGGATTCCCCCCGCAGAGCGGAAGATAGACATAAGAGCAGAACCATTTCCACAGTGTGGCCATCCATCTGCTCCAAAAATCCATGATCCCCGTTGACAGAATTGGATAATTCACATTCTCCGGCAGCGTAAACCCGAGCATCCGCGAAAGCCCCTCCGCCATATCGCAGTACCCGCCGAAGGTAAAGTAGATCCTTAAAGCAAAAGCGATGCTTCCGACCCACGCGCTCACTACCGACATATGGCTGTCCGGGAGCGCTATAACCGTATCAAAAAGCATCCCCAGCGCATTGCCGAGGATTACTTTTTTTGATAGCCCGCGGACAAAGAAAAGAAGACCTTCCGAGCATTTCCCCAAAGACAGCTTCGGCTTCTCAAGCTGACCCGAAAACTCCCCGGCAGATACGAGCGGCCCAGCGGTTATCTTCGGATACATCATGATCATCGCAGAAAATTTCACCAGATTCCTCTGAGGTGTTATCTCCTCCCGGTAAATGTCGATAATATAAGAAATATTCTGCAGCATGAAAAAGGATATGCCTAAAGGCACGAGAAAATAACGGCTGTCCCCCAGGCTTCCCCCCGCCATCCCAAGGATCTGCCCCGCCCACTTACACACGGCAAGCAGCAAAACATCGATCCCGGCGATCAGCATCACCGCATTCCTTGCGCGCTTCGTATGCTTAAGGTTCCTTTCCACCATCATCCCCCCGGCATAATTCAAAAAGACCGCCCCAATAAGGATCAGTGTGTGCAAAAGCCCTCCCCAGGCATAAAAGAGCACGCTGACCAGAGCCAGCGTCAGAGTCTTAAACTTCGCTGGCGTAACATAATACAATATAAATGAAACCGGTAAAAACACGAATAAAAATATCGTACTGTCAAATGTCATCTCGTATCCGCTCCTTAAAGCTCCGCTACCTCTGCCGCGCGCTTGATCCACGCGGTATAGTATCGCTGTCTCATCCGTTTTCCGTCATCCTTATAACAGTCCTCCTTCACCAGGTCACTGTTATCCACATACACGGCCCCGGCCTCCTTGCAGACCTTCTGAAGCCTTGCATTATACTCCGGGATATCCGCAAGCCCTTCCGCCTCGTCCACTGCTTTCTGCTGGACGGGAAGGATGCTGTTTACATAGATCCTCGTATCAGGAAGCTTCTCCTTCACTTGGGCTAAAAATGCCCGGTAATCCTCTTCAAAGACGGCTGCGCTCCCATTTTCATAAGCCGCGTCATTCACGCCCAGAAGGAGGAAGATCACCCGGGGATTCTTATCCGCCGCCGCGTCGAGATTCTCCGTAACGCCCGTGCCGTCCGGGTCGTGGACGCAGGCCGATTCCCGCGCCAGCACATAAGACTCCCCTAAAACTTCCTGCTCATAGACGCCCTGGGCGGTAAAATCCCCAAAGATCACCGCCTCCTTGAATTTTTCGCTGTTCGGCCGCTTGCTCCTCTCTTCAAGAACCCTGGCTTCCTCCTCCTCGAGGGCAGCCACTTCACTCTCCACGCTGCTTACCTTCACCCGGTTGAATTCATCTAACTTCTTCATCCCTTCGGTGATATCCGGCCGGGGATTCATATACTTTATGCCGACAACCGCCGCGCCCGCAAGGAAAAGAACGACGACTAAGATGATCGCAAGCCTCAGGACCTTGTCCTCGCTGTGCTGTCTTTGATGCCCCGCCCTGTTCTTATTATTCTTACTGCTTTTATTATTTTTACTGATTTTACCGTTACTTATGTTTCTGCTGTCTTTATTTTTTATCCGCTGATTCTGCGCCATATCTTTTGACTCCACTCTCCGATATATAAAGTATTGTACTGTTTCTGCCGGTAAAAGTCAAATTATGATGCATTCTTATGAAAAGACTGTTATAATTTCAAGGAAGGAGATTTCGCGATGATCATATTAAATGTAAAAACCAAAGGCTGCATGCAGCATCTTCTCTTAAAACCGACCTTTGATTTCTTCTCGCTCATCGAGGGAGAGATCACGACTTATAATACCTTCCATGTCGACGGCTTCCTCCACAAAGATTTTTTTGACGAGCCTCCTGGGAAGGAATATTCTGCGTGGGGGAACCTGCGGACGTTTTTCTTTAACCTTATCCGGGGAAAGCGCACGCCCCTAAGCTTCCGGTTCATCCTGTCGCTTCCAGAGGAACGCTTTGAGGAATTTCTCGCAGGACAGGGACTTTCTCTTTCCGCTGCGGATATCCGGGGGCTGTACCTGAATTTCAAATACGACGGCACAAGCCTTAAATGCGTGACCGGAACCTCCCTTAATATCTTCACTATGGACAAATCCTTAGAAAACCTGTGGGACAGCTATGCGAAGGAATTTTTCTTAAAACAGGAGATTGATTTCGAGACGGATTAGCCTTCTCCGGCAGACCGCCAAAAGGGCAGACATCTTTTTCATGTCTGCCCCTTCGATAATATACTTTCCTTAATCTTTCTTATATACCCACAGAGATTTGATCTGATCCTTAATCTTTGCATAAGTCCACAGCTTATCGCTGTTCTTCTGGCTGAATGGGTCATTCACCTTCACTTTCCCGTTCTTATATTTCGTCAGCACGATAAAGTGCCCTTTCTTGGTAAAATCGCCGGGTCCCACACTGCAGATGATGGGGTGCCCTGCCTTAAGCTCTTTCGCGATAAAATCCTCAGAAGTATCGCCGCCGGAACTTTTGATCCCCCAGTGCTTACCGCCCTCGCTCATCAACGCCCAGTAGGTGTTGTTATTCTCATCGATATACCCGTTCTTCTCGCTGTATCTGGCAACCTTCACCGGCGTCACCGATGTATCCCCGGTCAGCCCGGCGATCACCATGGACATCGCCGTCGGTCCGCAGCCGCAGGTCGCGATATAGCCCGTGCCGTAAGATGCGTGCCCCCAACGCTCATCCCACTGGAGATACTGCGGGATTTCTCCCTTCTTAAGCTTATCTGCCACAGTCTTGGCAGGCGGGGTATTCTTATTCTCAACAAAATGCTCGACAAAATCAACCGTCTCTTTATTCTTTTTCAAAAGGGCAGTGATATCCTCCGGATATCCGGACTGCCTCGCCTGTTCCTTTACGCGCTTAAGCCTCTGCTTCGGCGTCTCATTATCCGCCACAGTACCGAGAGCAGATTCCTCCATCTTCTTTGCCGCATCACCAGACACCTGCTCCTTCTGCTCCGTCTTCGCGGCCTCGGCGGCTGCCTTCTTCTTCTCTGCAGCCTTGGAATTGTATGTGGCCACAAGGACAACCAGCAAAGTGACGAGCAAACCGCACAGGTAAAGCTGCCGTTTAACCTGCTGCCGTCTCTTCCGGTTCCTGATTCTCTGGCGTTCTCTGGGTGTAATATGTGTTCTCATATCATCTTCCTCTCCTGCTCGCAGATTATTATACAATATCGCTTTCGTGAATACAACTTATAAAACTTATAATATTCTTAATTTTTTTAGCTGTACGGCTGCACGGATTGTGCGAATGAATGTGGAGACCCATTTTCTTGCCATTTATCTCACAGTGTGCTATATTTTTTAGGTAAACATTACAGGGAGGCGTTAATGATTATGGTAAATACATGGGATATTACGATTCCGGAGCTGACGGGCAGTGAGCTAAGAAAGGCCTACGTCTATCTTCCGGAAAGCTATACAGATGACGGGTTAAAAAGATATCCTGTCCTCTATATGTTCGACGGGCACAACGTATTTTTTGATTCCCACGCAACTTACGGCAAATGCTGGGGCATGAAGGAATATCTGGACCTGACCGGGACAGATCTGATCATCGTTGCCATAGAGTGCAACCACAGCCCGGATTTCGGCCGGCTTAAGGAGTATTCTCCCTTTGATTTTTCCGACCCGCAGTTCGGGAAGATCACGGGAAAGGGGAAGATTACCATGGACTGGTTCGTACATACCTTAAAACCGGAGATTGACGAAAAGTACCGTACGCTTCCGGACAGGGCGCACACCTTTATGGCGGGAAGTTCCATGGGCGGGCTGATGAGCCTGTATGCCGTCCTCAAGTATAATCACATGTTTAAAGGGGCGGGAGTCCTCTCGCCTTCGCTCTGGACGAACCCGCATAAGATCGAGATGCTGATCCGCACGTCCCCGGTAAAGACGGACACGGTGATCTACATGGATTACGGCGAGGAGGAACTTTCTTCCCATGCCGGCATGAGAAAGCTCTTTACACGGACGGCAGGGCTTCTCCTCGACAAACAGATCCTTCTGACCAGCCGGATCGTCCCCGGAGGGAGCCACTGCGAGGCAAGCTGGGAAAAGCAACTTCCCTTCCTCATCCCCACACTTATGTATCAGTAAAGGAAAGGTGATCATATGAAAACAGAATATTTAAAAAACTTCAGTCCTGCGCTTTCGCGGGACATGGAAATGAAAATCTACGGACACGCCGGACGGCCGGTGATCTTCATCCCCTGCCAGGACGGGCGGTTTTACGACTTCGAGAATTTTAAGATGACGGATGCTTTCGCGCCGTGGATCGATTCCGGCCAGATCACCGTATTTTCCATTGACACTTTAGATAAGGAGACCTGGTCGAATAAGTGGGACGATCCCCGCAGACGCATCTGCCGCTATGAAGACTGGATCCGCTATATCACGGACGAACTGGTTCCACTTGTCAGGAATATCACGAATGAGCACAACGGCTGGGAAGGCTATCCCGGCGTCATGACTGCCGGGTGCAGCCTGGGTGCAACCCACGCCGCTAACCTTTTCTTCCGCCGCCCCGATCTTTTTGACGGGCTGCTGGCACTGAGCGGGATCTATTCCGCCGAGTACGGATTTGACTACTATATGGACGGACTTGTCTACAACAACTCTCCGCTGCATTACCTTCCGAACATGCCGAAGGACCACCCATATATCGATCTATACAACCGCAAAAAGGCGGTCATCTGCGTAGGCCAGGGCCCGTGGGAGATGCCGGAGTCTACAAGACAGCTCCACCAGATCCTGATGGATAAGGGCATCAACGCCTGGGTAGACTACTGGGGCTATGACTGCTCCCATGACTGGTACTGGTGGTACAAGCAGGTGGAATATTTTGTTCCGTACCTGCTGGGACAAAAGTAACCTGACGCTTTTACACCTACGGTGTCTATAGCGGTAAATCCGGCCGGAATGCGCGGATTTCCCCCGTTCCGGCCATGACAGACCAACTTACGAAGGAGAAACCTATGAAAAATTTTATCTTTATCTCCCCCAACTTTCCGACTAACTACTGGATGTTCTGCAGGGAACTGAAAAATAACGGGATGAATGTACTCGGCATCGGCGACCAGCCTTACGATGAGCTGTCCGATGAGCTGAAAAAAAGCCTGAATGAATACTATAAAGTAAACAATCTGGAAAATTATGAGGAGGTATTCCGAGGTGTTGCTTTCCTCACCTATAAGCACGGCAAGATTGACTGGCTTGAGTCCAACAACGAATACTGGCTTGAGCGGGACGCAAAGCTGCGCACCGAATTTCACATCACTACCGGTTTTGGGGAGGCAGATATCCCCCGGATCAAGTACAAGTCAAGGATGAAGGAGTATTATCAGAAAGCCGGGATCCCCACCGCCCGCTACTGTCTGACAGACTCCCTTGAAGCCTGCCGTAAATTTGCCGGCGAGGTAGGATATCCCGTTGTGGCAAAGCCGGATAACGGCGTAGGCGCAAGCCACACCTACAAGCTTTCCGATGACGGTGAACTCAGCACCTTCTTTATGAGGAAGCTCCCTGGTATCCCTTATATTATGGAAGAATTCATCGATGCAGAGGTCAACTCCTACGACGCCATCATCGACGCTTCCGGGAAGCCCATGTTTGAGACCGGCAATGTCACTCCGGATTCGATCATGGATATCGTAAACAATGCGGATAACTCCATTTACCATATCGTAAAGACCCTCTCCGAAGATGTAAAGCGGGCGGGCCGGGCGACTGCAGAAAGCTTCGGCGTCAGGAGCCGCTTTGTCCACTTTGAATTTTTCCGGCTGCTAAAAGCCCACAAGGGTCTCGGGAAAAAAGGCGATATCGTAGCCTTGGAAGTGAATATGCGGCCATGCGGAGGGTTCACGCCGGATATGATCAATTTCGGCCACAACACTAACGTCTATAAGATCTGGGCGGATATGATCGCCTACGACCGCTCCACTATGCCGAAGGGCAAGGATGAATACTGCGCCTACGCAGGACGCCGGGATGGCAAACGATTTGTCTTAAGCCATGAAGAGATCCTGGAAAAATATAGAAAAAACATCCGCATGGCCGAGCGCATCCCAGACGTACTCGCCGGAGCTATGGGAAATCAGATGTATATCGCCACTTTTCCGTCAAAGGCGAAGATGAATGCATTTTATGATGATGTATTAAGATGTATAGAAGCAGAGACAGATTAATCTTATATGAACATATCTTCCCCTGAAGCTTTTTAAAATACTTTTTTTGCGGGGAAATCCGTATGGGCCGGAACCTTTCCAAAACCCGTAAAGAAAAACCGGCACCTCTTACTTCCGTGCCGATTTTTCCTTCGCCAAAAACGCCGCCCCCAGCGCCCCCGCATATCTCCCGTCTGCTGTCGGCTCCACCGTCTTCCCCACCTTCGCAGACAATATTTTTGTAAAATACTCACTGTGGCTTAATCCCCCGGTCAGGATCACCTTCTCCGACAGGTTCTTCCTCTGGCCAAGCTGCGCCACCTTCGCCGCCACCGAATCTACCACGCCCGCCGCGATATCCTCCCGGTTTTTCCCTTCCCCGATATAATTGATGACCTCGGACTCTGCAAATACGGTGCAAAGGGAACTGATCGGCAGTACCGTCCCTGCCGCCGCCATGTCAAAAAGCTCCTGCAAGCTCACTCCCAGGCGGTTCGCCATGATTTCCAGGAACTTTCCCGTTCCCGCCGAACATTTGTCATTCATGAGGAAATCCTGCACCATGCCTCCGGAAACTAAGATCACTTTCGTATCCTGGCCGCCCACGTCAATGATGGTACACTCATCCCCCGCCATCTCCCTGCCGCCTCTAGCGTGGCAGGTAATCTCCGTGATGACGTAATCTGCAAAATCCACGGCAATCCTGCCGTATCCGGTAGCCGCGACTTTTGTCTCCGCATTTCCAACATCCACGCCGTCCGCAAGGAGCTTTTCCCGGATAAGCGTCGTCGTCTCCTTGCTGCTCCAGCCCGTCGGCAGGACGAACTTCATCTCCTTTTCCCCGAGCACCGCCACCTTTGATGCTGTGGAGCCAATATCAATTCCTACATAATTCATCTTGCTTTTCCCTTTCAATTATATTTATATGCACGGTGAAACGATGGACTGCTCCTCACTTCTTCTAACAATATCTGTCCCTGTGCGGGTTCAGATCCTTCTCCACCGCAGCAATCTTCAAAATCTCAATCCCGTGCTCCGACACACAAGTCCGGACCGCGCCTATATCCTCTTCCTTAATCATCAGTGAAATCCCGCAGCATTTACTCGCACTTCTGGGGGTCGGGGCAATGACTGCCCAAACCCCCAGCTTTTTCAGTTCATGATAAAGACGCATCCCATTATCGTGATTCGGAAACAACACATAATGCTGTACCCTCTCCATAATAGCCTTCTTTCTTTTGTGGTATCCCTTAGTTATTAAGCATTTCCACAAATGCGCTGACTCTTGTGCGAAGCTGCTGTGCGTCGCTGTCCGTATAGTCTGTCTCGATGCCGAGTACCGGGATTCCGGCCTCTTTCATAGCGCGCTCTACGAAATATCCTTCCGTGTCATACAGGTTGCAGAACTTAAGGTTCACATCGATGATGCCGTCAACCTTATACTCTTTCGCCAGACGCAGGATATCGTCAATCCTCGCATGGTTCGGGGTGAAACATGCACAGTTGATGTTCATGTAGCGCTCTGCGATTGCCGTAATCTGGTCTTCCACCGTCTCCTTGCTCTCGTCCACATAATTCTCAAAATAACGTGTTCCCGTACACATCTCTTCACAGACAACCACCGCGCCGCTTGTCTCCACGATGTTGTGCAGTTTCCAGTTCGGAATCGCAAGAGGCGTTCCTGTCAGCATAATCCGCTTTGTGCCTGCCGGAACCACGCTTACGCCGTCTTTGATCCTCTGCTCTAACTCGTCGCAGAGCTTGTTGGTCATCTGGGTAAATCTCGCCGGATCGTCATAGAACGCAATCTGGGAAATCACAAGGGCATCCGTACCGCTGATCGGTAATGTCTCATTTTTGCGGCAGTCATAAAGCCTTGCAAGAGCCTTTCTCTTATTGTTAATAAGTTTAATGGTCTCCGCCAGTTTCTCCGCCGTAACCTTATTGCCGGTAAACTCCTCTACCTTCTCCTTTAACGCCGTAATCTCCTCCGCCCATGCCTTAACGTCTTTCGCGCGTTTCATCTGCGGAAGGTCCATCACATGCACCGGGACATCCTCAGAGAGGATCTCCCATGCCTTCTTCTTTCCGTCGCAGGTCGTTTCCCCAATGTACATATCTGCAATCCTAAAGAACGGGCACGTCCGGTCAAGCCTTGCGCCTACAGATGCCTTGATGAGCGGGCATGTGTTGGTGGGCAGTACCTTCTCCCCGCCCGGAACCCAGAACTGGGAGCCGCCGCAGAGACCTGTAGCAATCGCGTCAGCCGCGAAAATCACCTCATCCGGAACATAGACGCAGAACGTACCGAATACCTTGCCGCCCTTTTTCTGGTGCTCGATAAGCTCTGCCGGGCGGATGCCATGGATATCTGCCACGACCATATTATAGTAATCCATACCCTCCGGCCTGTTCTCCTGGGATAAAAAGACATCCCCAAATGCCTGCGGCAGCACCGCGCAGAGCTGGTCATGCAGCTCTAAGTTCATCCCAAGTTCTTCCCACATCTTATGATTGTCAGCCATTTTAAATTTCCTCCTTAAGTAACATTTTATTGATAAAAAATAGTACTATAAGTGTATCATTTTTATGGCCTCCAGGCTATGGATTCCTCGCATTTCACTGATTGATAATTATAATATATAGAAGCTTTTATAGATATTTTCTATCAATATCCCGTTATCTTTCGGATTCCTCCTATGCAGCAGTCAATTTCCTCCTCCGTATTAGACATGCCGAAGGCAAATCTCACTGTCCCCTGGGGAAATGTCCCAAGAGACTGGTGCGCAGCCGGCGCACAGTGAAGCCCGACTCTTGTCATGATCCCATATTCCTGCTCCAGGGTAAATGCCGCAACCGCATTGTCCACCGTCAGGAAATCCACCGACACAACCGCCACCCGGTTTTTCGTATCCTTCCTCCCCGCAACGCGCACGCCAGGGACAGCTTTTAACTTCTCTAAAAAACAGGCGGTCAGCTTCATCTTCTTTTCATGGACCGCATCGATCCCCGTCTTTTCCAGATAGTCCAGGGCAGCGTGGAGACCGATGATCCCCGGGAGATTCATGGTTCCGCTCTCGTACTTGTCCGGGAGATTTTCCGGCTGCAGAAGGGAATCCGACTGGCTTCCCGTACCCCCCGCGACGTACGCCTCCATCTGTTCATCAAGCCGCCCGGAAATCAGAAATCCGCCAATCCCCTGAGGTCCAAGCAGTCCTTTATGCCCCGTGAATGCAAGAAAATCAATGCCGCACCCTTCCATATCCACCGCTATCGTCCCCGCGCTCTGGGCTGTATCTACCGCAAAGAAAAGTCCTTTCCTTCTGCAGATCTCCCCAATCTTACGGATGGGCAGGATTGTCCCGCACACATTTGACGCATGGGTCATAATGACCGCCTTCGTCTCCGGCCTGACCATCCCTTCAAGCTCGTCCGCATCAAGGTTCCCCTCCGTATCCACCAGGACGATATCATAGGAAACTCCCCGTCCCTTCATCTGCTCCAGTGGACGCATGACCGCATTATGCTCCAGCCCGCTCACCAGCACGTGATCGCCCGGCTTTAAAAAGCCCTTTATAAAATAGTTAAGAGAGTAAGTGATCCCCGGCGTAAAGATCACATGCCGGGAATCCCTGACGCCAAAGAGCCTGGCAAGCTGTTCCCTCGTGTCCAGCACAATCCCTTCCACCTCATATGCCCCGGCGTAGTTCCCCCGGTTGATATTGAACGCCCCGTTCTCTAAAAGCTCCGCCATCGCCCCCGCAACGCCCCGAGCCTTCGGCCATGAAGTACTTCCGTTGTCAAAATAAATGGTCTGTCTCATCGTATTTCCCCTTTCCCTAAAGACTGACACATACTGCCACAATCACCGCCTTCAATGACAGCAGCAGCACTGCCCCGAGCACTGCCGTTCCATATAACAGCCGGTGGGACCTTCGGATATCCTCGATCTCAATCTCACGGAGCTTATCGCCGATCGTCGGCTTTTCGCACCGTTTTCCAAAATACCACGCATCCCCCGCAAGCTGCACCCCAAGCGCTCCCGCCATCACTGACTCTGTCTGCGCTGCATTCGGGCTTTTGTGGTTAAACCGGTCCCTGCGGCAGATGCTGGCAGCCCGTTTCGCATCCATTCCGCACAAAAATGCCGCCAGTATCATCAGCAGCGCCGAAAGCCGTGCCGGAATAAAATTCACCAGATCATCAAGCCGCGCTGCCGCCGTGCCAAAGTAAAGATACCGTTCATTTTTATATCCTATCATAGAATCCATCGTATTGACAGCTTTATATGCAAATCCAAGCACCGCGCCGCCTATTGCCAGGTAAAACATCGGTGCGACCACCCCGTCCGAGGTGTTTTCCGCCACCGTCTCCACCGCAGCCTTTATCACCCCTTCCTCCGTAAGCTCCTTCGTATCCCGCCCAACGATCATGGATACGGCAGCCCTGCCTTCTCTGAGCCCCTGCTCCTTAAGTGCCCTGTACACCCGGCCGCTCTCCGTTTTTAAGGACTTGAGGGCAAGGATCTGATAGCACATAAAGCTTTCGATCCCAAGTCCCAGGGCAAAGCTTGTGCGGTAGGCAAGGAAAAGGAGCAAAAAGGGCACAATCGTGCTGAGAAAGACCACGGCAGCAGCAAGAAGAAATCCCCCGGCCCTTTCCGCCCTTTTCGTCTCAGGAAAAAAGTTTCTGATAATTTTTTCCAGCCTCACGACCAGAAATCCGATCAGCCTCACCGGATGGTAAAGCCACACCGGATCCCCAAACAAAAGATCCAGGACAAAGCCCGCCGCAAACGGCAGGCACATCCGCCAGAATAAGTTCATAGCCCTCTCCATTTCCTATCTGGAAATCATAATACTCTCCCTTAGGGACAGCATACCTTTCCATAATACTCATAATCGTCCCGCCGTGCACGACAAATGCTGCCGCAAAAACTCCCGGCCCGCTTTTTTGCCCACCGCCTGCGTGCTGCCTTTCCTCATATGCGCACTGCCCATATCCACGCTGCCCATATCCGTATCCGCAAAGCTGCAGGGCTTTTACAAAGCCGCGAAGTGTCCTCCCCGCAAAGCCTTCCCTGCTCTCCCCTCCCGGGAAATCTGCGGAACCCCCGCTGTCGAGCCACCGCTGATATTCCCTCGTATCCTTAAGGTCATCGTAACTCTTATTCTCAAAGCTTCCGAAATCGCATTCCGCCAGCTCATCGACCACCGTCAGCTCCTGCCCCGGATAAAGCATCTGCGCCGTCTGCACGCACCGTTTTCTCGGACTGGTAAAAATCCTATCCGCCGCAGGGTACAGTCCCCTTTGCAGACGGTCTTCAAGAAGCTTTCGCCCTTCAGGGCAAAGCTCCTCATCCGTCCTGCCGATATACCGTTTTTTCAGATTCCCTGCCGTCAGCGAATGCCTGATCAAATATATCTTCATAAACCGCATCCTTATCATTTATCTGCCGTCGCCCGCCGGGGCAGCGATCACTTGATCCTTGTCCCTATCCCGCAGACAACACGGTGCACCTGCGCGGACATTGCCGCAAGCTCTGTTAAGACCCGCCCGGTCGTCTCCCGGTACTCCCTGAGCTTTCGCTCTGCCGGTACGATTCCGTACCCAATCTCATCCGCCACGATGACGATCCTGGGATTCTCCGAAAAAAGTCTCCGGGGAAACGCTGAAAGGTCACCACCCTCCCGCATCCGCCCGGCAATATATTCCTGGAAATCATAGATTCCCCCGCAGTGGAAGATCTTCTCTTCCCCGCACACTTTTCCATCCGCCCAAAGGGTGCCCGGCCACATCTGCCGCGCATACGCAAGCTTCCCCTGATGGGCGCCGCCGATAACTATGATCATCGCCTGCCACATCCTGTTTCCATATACTTCCCACCGGCTCTCCCGCCGTGTTTTATCTCCATATGCTTCCTACCGGCTCTCCCGCCGCGTTCTATCTCCATATACTTCCCACCAGTTCTCCCGCCGCGTTCCATCCCACGGCCGCCGCCGCCATCCAGATCTCGCACATCTGCAGGAAATACCCGGCCAGATCCCCGGTGATCCCTCCGAAATTCTTCATCGCCATCCGGTAATATGCGCCGAACACTATACCCGCCGCCAAAATTGCCGCAAAGCCCGCTCCCTTCCCCACAAAGATCAGCGCTGCGCCAAGGAGCAGAACATAACCTGAAAGGACAACCCCCACCGTCCGTTTCGCCGCATTTTCCGCAAAAACCGCCGCAAGCCCGCCCCCCTTTGCCTTCGGGAAGGCAACGACAGACAGCCCGCTAAGGCTTCTCGACAGCACAAACCCAAGGGCGACCACCCCGATACTGTCTCTGGTCAGGGAAGCGCAGATCCCCGTATAACACAAAAGGTACAGCGCGCAGGACAGGATGGCAAATGCCCCCGCATGGGGATCTTTTAGTATCTCAAGGCGCCGCTCCCTCGTCTGGCAGGAGCTTAGGGCATCCTGCGTATCCATAAACCCGTCCATATGGATACCGCCGGTAATCCACACCGGCGCCGCCACAAGAAGGACCGTGAATGTAAATTCATGAACGCCCATGCCGCAGGCTGTACACCATTCCTTGAGGAAAAATATCCCACAAAAAACAATACCGATCACCACGCCAACCCACGGGAAAAAAATCAACGCATGCGACATATTTTCCCTGGTCCACTCGCTCCCGGGAACCGGTAGCCTGCTATACATTGAAAAGGCTGTTTTAAAGCTACTCCACATCTTTTTCATCTCATTTTAACGGCACGGGAATCCCGTACACAACCTCCGTCACCTTATCTGCCATCCGGGCAAGCTTTTGATTCAGCGTCCCCATAAGGGCGATGTATTCCTTCGTCTCACTGCTGTAATCCGGCACATCCGAACAGACCTCATTCGTCACCACTACCAGATCGTCCGTCTGCCGAAGGATGTTTTCAATCCCCGAAATAATCCTCTGCGCCGTTTCCTGCCTGACGCGAAGCGTTCCATCCTCCCGGTAAAGCTCATTCGCCGCCAGGTTGGATATGCACTCCAGCAATACACCGCCGTTTTCCGGAAGGATTATCTTATCAAGCCCTTCCTGGCACTCCACCGTCACGAACCCCTTTCCTGCACGAAGTCTTTGGTGGCGTGCGATTTTCGCCAGAGTCTCCTCCCCGTAAGGCTTCATCGTCGCAAGATAAATGCTGCGGCTTTTTGCCGCGAAAAGGCTCTCTGCGTAAGCTGATTTTCCGCTCCCGCTTCCTCCCGTCACCAGATGGAACATCACACTTCCCCCAGTTCTTTATATTCTTCGATCTGATTCTCCGAAAACGTACTCATCCTCCGGTACACCTCTGCCGCCAGGTCAAGCACTGGCAGAAAAGCCACCGCCCCGGTCCCTTCCCCGAGACACATCCCGCAGTCCAGGCACGCCTCAAGTCCAAGCGCTTTCAAGATCATACCCATCCCTGGCTCCTTCGACGTGTGGGAGGCGAGCATATAATCTCTGGCGGCCACACACAACCGCACCGCGATAAGCGCCGCCGCCGCCGAGATAAACCCGTCGATCACCACCGGGACATGAAAGATTGCGCCGCCTAAAAATACTCCTGCAAGCCCCGCCAGGTCAAACCCGCCTACCTTGGAAAGCACGTCTACGGCATCCTCACGGTCCGGCCGGTGAAGGGCAATCGCCCTGGCGATGACTTCCTTTTTCCGCTTTAAGCCTTCGCCGGACAGCCCGGCTCCCCGCCCGGTCATCCTGTCCGCCGGTTCGCCGAGAAGAACTGCCGCCACCGCACTGCTGGTCGTCGTATTGCCGATGCCCATCTCCCCGGTTGCTAGAATTTCATACCCTTCTTTCTTTTTCTCTTCCACGATGCGGATTCCCGTAAGAATCCCCCGGACGGCTTCCTGTCTTGTCATGGCCGGCTCCTCCGCCAGATTTTTCGTCCCGTACGCGATCTTATGATCCGGAACCCTTGTATCGCGGGCCATCCCGATATCAACCGGGAACAGATCAACTCCCGCCTTCTCGCACATGATCGCCGCGCTGCTGTTGCAGTCAAGAAAGTTTTCCGCCACGATCGCCGTCACCTCCTGCCCGGTCTGTGTCACGCCCTCGGCGACGACCCCGTTGTCCGCGCACATGATGACCAGCCCCTTTTTCTCTATCCGGATGTCCGCCGTCCCATAAATCCCGGCCAATTTCACTACCGCGTCCTCAAGCCGACCCAGGCTGTGCAGAGGCTTTGCGATAGAATCCCACCTTTTCTGCGCTGCCATGGACGCCGGCGCGCTTGCAGGCTCTATAAGGCTTATCCATTCTTTTAACTGCTGTTCAGATCCTGTGCGGCTTATCCGCTCTTTTAACTGCTCCTCAGTCTCTCTTTGTTCCATCCGACTTTCCTCTTTCTTCGTCATTATCTCTGCCGGCGCTTTTTCTGATATTCCCGGCAGGCAGCAATAAAAGCCTCCGCCACTACCGGATTCCCGGCAAAGTGGATATGCGGATATCCGGCCAGCATAGTGTCCGTGCTGACCATACTTCTCCACCTGCGGTCAGAGAAAGGCTTTTTCGCCTCAAACGCCTCCCCACACTGCCTGGAATCATAATAATGAAACTCATGGGCAGCGATATCCTCCGCTTCTTTTCCAAATACCTTTCCGCCCCGGAGGATAAGATACCCGAACCGCCGCAGGGACGGCGTATAGAAGCTTTCGCCCGGCAGAGCATTGCACATGGGATAGACGTTCCCCTTCTCATCCCGGATACTCTCTGTCAGGTACATAAACCCGCCGCACTCCGCAATGCACGGAAGCCCCTTTAAAACCGCCTCTCTCACCTGATTCCTCATCTGCCAGTTGCCTGCCAGCCTCCCGGCGTGTAGCTCCGGATAACCACCGTAGAAAATGATCCCGTCAAGCTCCTTGGGAATCTTCTCATCCTGAAGCGGGGAAAATGGTACGATCTTCGCCCCCAGCCCCGCCAGGATCTCCAGATTGTCCGGATAGATAAAGCAAAACGCCTCGTCAGAAGCCACGCCTATCCGGAGCGTTTCCTGACGGGGGACTTTACCGTTTTCGCAAAGCTTAAGGGGCGCTGCCGAAGCCGCAAGCGCGATAAGCCCGTTAAGGTCGAGGGACTCCTCCAGGATATCGCCAAGCCGCCCAATCTTCTCCTTAAGCGCCTTCACCTCTCCAGGAAGCTTAAGCCCCAGATAGCGGCTCTTTAGCCCGGTTTCCCTGATCTCGGGGACATATCCGTATACGCGCACTTTCGCTTCCCGCTCGATCAGCCTCTTCATCCGCCCGTACATAGCGGGAGATATCCGGTTTAGGATCACCCCTTCGATGTAGCTGTTTTCAGCATTCTCATTCTTATACCCGAGAAATCCCTGGATATGCGCAGCGGCTGACACGCTCGCCCCCTTGCCGTCCACGATCAGGACAGCCGGGGACTTGACAGTATCCGCCACATCATAAGTGCTTGCCGCCAAAGACACCCCGCCCAGGCCGTCATAGTACCCCATCACCCCTTCGATAACCGCAATGCAACCCGCCAGGCCATTCCCGTCCGCTATCTGGCGGTCAGCCCGATGCCCCCCGGCTGGCCGGCCATCCATCTGCTGCCCATATATCTTTGCATCCGGCATCCCGTGCTGGATGAAGCTCTCCCTTACGCTCTCCCTCCCGCAGAGAAACGTATCCAGATTATAGCTGGGGATCCCGATGACCTCCCGGTGGAACATGGGATCGATATAATCAGGTCCGCATTTATACGCCGTCACCGCCAGGCCGCGCCGCTTTAACGCCTCAAGGATCCCGCAGGTGATCATCGTCTTTCCCGCCCCGCTTTTTCCCGCCGTAATGATTATTCTCGGAATATCTGCCGTCATGTTACCCTTCTGCCCCTTTTTCTTTTCCTGCCCGCTTTGCTTTCCTGTCCTTCCGGCCTTCCCTGTCCCTTTTACCCTTCTGCCGCCACAGATGCCGGCGACACCTGAAAGCTTATCACGAATACCGGATTGTTTCCCATCATCATATGATGATCCCCCATATGCTTTGACTTCGCCGCAGAGATCTGCACAATCTCCTCTCCCGCAATCCGGATTTCTTTTCTGTCTTTCAGCTCCCTCAGGCACCGCACCGCCTCGGTTAGTGTCTCCAGGGAAATGGCATTGATGACGATATGCGTACAGGGACTTCTCTTTTCTATGCCGAAAGTCTCCCCCGCCATTTTCCGGCAAGCCTCCGCAAGTTTAAAGAGGATATCCGCAAGTTTCCCGCCGCTCCCGCCGATAAACACACTATCCGCCGCCAGCAGACCGTCAAGCGCCTCAGGAGCTTTTCCCTTTACGATATACAGATTATCCGTCTTAAACTTCTTCCGGTTTTCCTCAATCAGCGCTGCCGCTTCCTCCCTGGCTTCTATGGCATAAACCGTCCCCTGGACAGTCCGAAGCGCCGCCTCCACAGCCACGGAGCCAGTGCCGGCTCCTATATCGTAGACCACCGAATCCCTTTTCAGACATAGCTTTGCGATGCTGACGCTGCGCACTTCCTCCTTTGTCATCGGGGCATTTCCGCGGATAAATGCTGCGTCCGGGATGCCGCCCAGCCTGCACGCCCCGCCCCCGGGATTCAAGATACACAACACAGCTAGGTCACTGCCGTCGTAACCGCTTAACTCCTCTGCCGTAAGCTTTATGATCCTTTCATCTTCATAGGAAAGGGACGATCCGGCAAAAACCGTAAGCCCACCATAGCCGTACGCGGCCATCCCGGCCCCAAGTGCTTTTATCTCCTTCCCGCTGCTCACTAGCACGATCGTCTTTTTATGATCGCGGACGGCAGAGACCACATGCGCCTTTTTCCCATGCATACTCACCAGCGCTGCATCCTCCCACGGGATATGGAGCTTTGCGCAAAAATATATTACCGAAGAGATCCCCGGGATAACTTCCACCTCTGGCTCTGAATCCTTATCCCCGGCTAACGCCGCCAAAATCCCCTTCGCCCCGCTGTAAAATCCCACGTCTCCGGAAAGAGCCACCGCAATATTTTTATACTCCGTATGCGCCTTTATGTAATCCACAATCTCCGCCGGCCGGTATGACCGGCAGATATCCTGTCGGTCCAAAGCCGCCGCTTTCACCACGCGCTCTGCACCGATGATAAGATCCGCCTGCCGCAGGCACTCCCTGCCCCTCACCGTAAGATAATCCTGGCTTCCGGTACCGATACCTACAAGCGAGACCTTCCGTCGTCTCTCCGTCCCGACGTCCGCTGACAGAACCTCCCGGCAGTCCCCTGCCCCGATGGCTGTTGATAAAACCTCCCGGTAATCTTCTGCCCCGATGGCCGCAGGCAAAGTCTCCTGACCGCTCGCTGTCTTGTCCGACAGTCTCAGCTTCTCCTTTAAAAGTCCGCACATCTCTTTGAACGTGTATCCTTTTGTCTCTTTGGGCCTCCCGATAACGATAAGCGTGGCTCCCGTGCTTTTCGCCGCCTCGTATTTCTCCGGGAATCCGCCGACCTTTCCGGATTCCTTCGTCACGAACCACGCAATCTTAAACTCCCTCAGCATCGCCGCATTCATTTCCGCGGAGAACGGACCCTGCATGCAGATCAAGTGGCGCCCCTTTATGCCCAGCCTCTCACATTTCTCCGCCACATCGGCAACAGATAACACCCGCGCGTAAAGCCTCTCCTTGTAATCTTCAAGCTCTGTATACGCCTCAAGCTCCTTGCTCCCCGTGGCCGCCAGGATATTTCCCCTGGTCTCCTTTAAAAATGCTACGGCTCCCGCAAGATCATCCGCATAAATGCACCCGTCCGCCGGGCTGCTCTCCCGGACCAGTCGCAGATATGTGCGCCTGCACCGTCCGCACGCTTCCCGGATATTGCGCGATGCCTCATCCGCGTAAGGGTGCGTCGCGTCCACCACGTATTCCGGCTGGAATTCCCGCATAAGACGCTCCATCTGCCCGCCGTCCATCCGTCTCCCGGAGACAGTGACATTTGTGCCCTCCGGCAAAAGGCTCCTCCCGTACTCCGTCGCGGTGCAGGCGTGGACCCGCACGGCATGTCCCGCCAGGTATTCCGTAAGCTTACGTCCCTCTGTGGTGCCCGCGAATATGAGAACTCTGCTGTCTGCCATTACCCCTTCTCCTTTTCCCTGAATATTTACACGCTAATCCCCGCTGATCCGATAGCCTCTGGGAGTTACCATCCATTTCCCGACCCTCTTCGTCTCCCTGTTCCCGATAAATACCGTCACAAACATATCCGCCGGCGTTTCCGTAAGCTCCCTGAGCGTCATCACCCGCGTCTCTTCGCCATTTCTGGCGATATTTTTCACAAGGCCGCACACCGTATCCGGAGATTTTTCAGAAAGCAATACCTGACAGGCTTTTTTCAGATAATCCTTCCGCTTCCTGCTGGACGGGTTGTACAGGCAGATGACCAGATCCGCCTCTGCCGCAAGGCGCAGCCTTTTTTCAATCGTCTCCCAGGGTGTCAGAAGGTCGCTGAGACTGATCAGCGCGCAGTCATGCCCAAGCGGGGCGCCAAGCACCGCGCCGCCGCCGAGAGCCGCCGTCACCCCGGGAACCACTTCTATCTCCGTCTCCGGATAATTTCCGGAAAGCTCAAGCATCAATCCGGCCATGCCATAGATGCCCGCGTCGCCGCTGCACACCATGGCCGTTACCTTTCCCTTCTGCGCCTCTTCAAATGCCATCCGGCACCTGTCCGCCTCACGCCGCATAGGCGTCGAAAGAAATTCCTTATCCGGGAAATGCGCCCGCAAAAGCTCCACATAAACGGTGTATCCCACGATCACTTCGCACTGCCCCAACGTCTCCGCCGCCTTCACCGTCATCTGTTCATAAGCTCCCGGGCCTATCCCTACCACATAGATCTTACTCAAAACCTGACCTCCCATTTTCCCACTGCCGCCGCCACCGTGATCCCGTCCCCCGCCTGTTTCGGGACGAGGATAGCGCCGCCGCTTGCGCACACTGCGCTTCTCTCACAGATATTGTCCACTCCGGTAACCGCCCTGACGAAACCGGAGGATGAAAATTCCCCCTCTGTCCTTTTCAGCATTTCCGGCGAAAATGTCTCAAACGGCCACCCATATTTTTCGCAGAGCTTAAGGATACCGCTTTCTTCCTTTTTGAGGTCCACACTGGCAGCTTTACCTACGCTCTCCAGGAAAATATCATTTTCCTCAAGAACGGCAAGTACTTTCTCCTCAAGCTGCCTGGCGCCAGTCCCTTTCCGGCATCCGATTCCAAGCACTAAAGCTTTGGGAATAAGATACAGCGCACCACTCCACTGCGTGTACTTGCGGATGCCGATGACAATGTCCGGGGCTGCCTTGCGGATTCTGTTTACCGTATCCGGGGTGTCTCCCTCCTTCCCCGGCCAAAGCTTTACTCCCTCCGGCAGTCCTCCCGGCACCATCCGGCAGGATTCCTCAAGATACACTGCGATGTTTTTCCCGGAAAGAAGCCGTGCCGAGACTTCCTTTGCCTTTCTCATATCCTGGATCTTAAGACGATTTTTTCGCGCGAATACATCCACCCCCCATTTCCCGGAAAGATCGGTGGCCGTAGTGATGACCGGCACCGCGCCAAGCTTTCCGCCGATAAGCTTCGCCAGCTCATTGGCGCCGCCCATATGCCCGGAAAGGATGGGTATACAAAAGTGCCCCTGCTCATCCACAACCAGGACCGCCGGATCCTCGGCCTTGGACCGGATAAAGGGCGCGACCGCCCGCACTGCTATCCCCGCCGCCCCCACATAGATAAGCGCTTCCCTGGCCATAAACTCCCGGCCCGTCCAAGTCTTAAGAGGCTCTGCTATAGAATCCGACGCCCCGCTGTATTTTTTCGCAAATGTCACCGCCGCCCCCTGTGCGTCCAGACATTCCTTTATCTTCTCCGCCGTTTTGCGCCCATTTTCCGTAAAACAGATCACGGCTGCCCTTTTGATCAATGTCCTTCCACCCCTTTTTTCCCTGCCCGAAACCCCGTCGTAAACTCTGGGTGATACAGCCTTGACCGCTCATAACTACTGTGACTGACCACATCTCCCACAAGGATCAGCGCCGTCTTTGTGATTCCGTTTTCTCTTGCCGTAGCGGTAAGCGTCCCTACCGTGCAGATATACGTCTCCTCCTCCGGCCATGTAGCCTTGTACACAATGGCCGCCGGAGTATCCGGGCTGTATCCTCCCGCCAGCAGCCCGGCCGTAAGCTGCTCCAAAAGCCCGGCGCTCAAAAACAGTACCATCGTCGCGCCGTGCCCAGCAAACGCCTCCACACTCTCCTTTTCCGGCACCGGGGTCCTCCCTGCCGTCCGGGTGATGACCACGCTCTGGCTGACTCCGGGCAGGGTGTACTCCAGATTCAGCGCCGCCGCTGCCCCGCTAAGCGAACTGACGCCCGGACAGGAGGCATAGGCAATCCCTTTTTCCTCCAGAATATCCATCTGCTCCCTGACCGCCCCGTAAATGCTCGGATCCCCAGTATGGAGCCGCACGGTCATAAGCCCTTCACTTTCCGCAAGCTCCATGGCCGCCGTCACTTCCTCCAACGTCATGCGCGCACTGTCATATATCCGGCAGCCTTCCTTGACCATCTCCAAAAGCGCCGTATTCACCAGCGAACCTGCGTAGATCACCACGTCGGCCTCCTCAAGAAGCCTCTGCCCGCGGACGGTGATCAGATCCACCGCTCCCGGCCCCGCTCCCACAAAATGTACCATAACCAAACCTGCTCCTTATCTCACTTGTCTTTGCGCTTTCCGTCCCCCGGCCCGGATATCTTCCGGCGGTATATCGCTGCTTTTTAATACAGCTCCCGGTAGATCCGTGCCATCTCGTCCGCCGTGAACTTCACATAGCTCTGGTTCAAAAGCCTTTGCTGGCTCAGCTCCACGCTCTTCGCAAAGCTTTCTGCCTCCGCCGGCTTCATCCCGTACGCCCGGAGCGGCTTACGCGGTATGATCCGGCTTAAGCTGTCTTCTAACCTGTCGTAGACCTCCAGTTCCCCACAACCTAACAGCCCGCCAAGGAACCGGTTAAGTTCCTTAAGCTTCCCCTCCGGGTTCTTTCGCTGATAAGCCGTAAATACTGCCGTCAAAAACTGGTAATTCGCCTCTCCGTGGGTGACATGGTACACGCCGCTTAAGGGATAAGACATGGCATGGACCGCCCCTGTCCCCGCATTTCCAAAAGCAATCCCCGCAAGATTGCTGGCGGTGAGGAAGTCGTCCAAAAGCTCCTCCCGGAAATCCGGGCCGTTTTCGATTATCTGCTTAAACCCTCCCATGATCATCTCCATGGCCTGTTTGCTGAACATCTCGGTATACCGGTTCGCCCTGGGCGATACGTAAGACTCGATGGCATGGATAAATGCGTCGATAGCGCTGGTGGCAAAAAAATCATAAGGAAGGCTCCGTAAAAGCTCCGGGATCAGCACGGCCTCATCCACATAGAGGGCATCATTGGCAAGCCCCATCTTGCTGTGAAGATCAGTGAACTCTGCGATTGACACATTAGAAACCTCCGAACCGGCACCGCAGGTCGTCGGCACCGCGATAAGGGTCCGCACCTTCTCAAGCGGCACCTCCCGCATGAATATCTGTTTTGCGCTGTAATCCCCGGCGAGTACCAAAAGCTTTGCCATATCGATGACCGCCCCGCCGCCGATAGCGATGATCCTCTTACCGCCCATCCGCCTGAAATCCGAAAACAACGCATCGATCATCTGATCCGTCGGTTCTCCCGCCCCGTAGCTGCTCTTATACACCACCTGCGCCTTAAGTCCCAGCGGCTGGAAATAAGCTTCATAGATACGCTTTCCTGCAAGGATAAAATCCTCTTTCCCGATGCCGTACTCCCGGACAAATTCCTCAGCACTGCCAAACCGCTGTACTGCTGTTTTCTGCTGAAATACTCTCATCTTCTTTTTTCATCTCCTTTCCCCTTCTTCATCCTTCACCATCACCAGCGTATAATACCCCGCCGTCTCCGGTATATTTTCTGCTCCCCGGCAGATACGCTCCTCATCCATCCCGCAGTTTTCCACCATATAGACACCAGGGAGTCCCTGCAGCCGCTCCCTGACCTTAGAAAGCTCACGCCCGGCCTTCATCAGGATCTTCGTGCCCGGAAGCCTTAAAGCTTCCTCTATCTGATAGGAAGCGGGGATTACATGGATCTGCTGCGCCCCCATGGCGATTCCTGTATTAAGCTTTGCCGCCGCTGCGCAGAATGACGGAACGCCGCTTACCATCTCCGCCGCGTATCCCCTTCTTTTCACTCCCTCATGAAGGTAAATGTAAGTGGAATAGATCGCCGGATCCCCCAGTGTGAGAAATGCAGCCGTCTTTCCCTTTTCAAGCTCTGCACAAAGCTTTTCTACGCCCTCTGCATGGCTCTGTCTCAGAATATCCTGATCCTTTGTCATCGGCATAGCTATCCCTAACAGCTCCTTTTTTTCAATGTCCGGATAGATCCCTTCAACAATCTTATACGCTACCGTCTCCCGGGGAATCCGCCCCGGGACCGCGATAACGTCGCACACCCTGATCAGCCGCAGCGCCTTGAGTGTCAGAAGCTCCGGGTCGCCCGGGCCTACACCGATCCCATATAATTTACCTGCCATTACCGCTTCTCCTCCACTGTCCGTTGTTTATATTTTTATCCCTGCTGGCTACCTTTTTGCTTATCCTCCCCGGCTTCCTGCCTTGCTCAGCATCCGCTTTTATACCTGCGGGCCATCTCATCCGCACCCGCAGTCTTCCCGAGGATTCCGTACACCTTTGAAAATACCACGGTCTCCACTGCCATAGCCTTTCCCGCCCGCAGATTAAGATAGTACGCCGTCCGGTCCATAATCTGGTCCATCAGTGCCTCCCTCTCCCGCACGCTGCACCGGGAAAGGGCATCATCCGCCGTCACGCACGCAAGGAGATCCTTCGCCCTTTCCGCCGAAAATCCCGCCCGGAGAGCCGCAGCCGCCATAAGCTCCATCCGGCAGTCTGCCCACCTTGAATGGGTGTTCATGATACCTCCCGCCACCTTCACAAGCTTGCCGACATGCCCTGCCAGCAAAAGCTTCTCGCAGCCAAGCTCCCTCGCCATATCGACCGACTGCCCGATAAAATTACTGCACTTTACCACCTGCGTCTCTTCTATGCCGTATTCCTCCCCAAGAAATTCCAGGCCGTAATTCCCCGGCGCCATCACAAGGCATTTTCCGGCTGCTGGCTGCGCCGCCAGCTTCACCCTCATCTCCAGATATATCGTATCCAAAATCGCCTGCTCGCTCATCGGCTCCACGATCCCGCTTGTCCCAAGGACAGACAGACCGCCCGCTATACCAAGCCTGGGGTTAAATGTCTTTTTTGCCAGCTCTCTGCCTCCGGGAACAGATATCTCCACAGCGACCACCCCTTCATACCCGGCTGCATCGCAAATATCCTCAACTTCTTTCCGGATCATCTGCCGGGGCACACGGTTGATGGCCGCGGCGCCCACGGGCTGGTCAAGCCCTGGCTTCGTCACTCTGCCGATGCCTGCCCCTCCGTCAATCGTTATCGTCCTGCCCTGACCGCCTGCTATGCGGCTTACCTTGCTGTAGACGAGAACGCCGTCCGTAACGTCCGGATCGTCCCCGCTGTCCTTTTTTACTGCGCAGGAAACCGATATTGGAAACTTTTTCATTTCTTTGTTATCTATTTTGATGTCTCTAATATGCAGGATCCGTATTTCCCCTTTGGGAAGCTCCACCTGCACCTCCAGCTCTCCTGCCCTCCTGATGCCGAAAAGCAGCTCTGCGGCAGCCTTTGTCGCCGCCTGCGCACATGTCCCGGTGGTCACGCCCTGCCTTAATCTTTGCCTGTCCATAATCCTCCCTGCCGTTAACGAACCTTATCCCGCCTGTTGCTTTGTGATTCCAGAAATATACCGGTATGCGAATTCGATTGCACTGCAGGTGAGCCGCTCACACATATGCGGCGGGTCATTTTCTGAAAAACCTGCCGGACGCAGTTCAAAACATCGCAGCGAACCAAACTTCCGGTCAAAGGCAGACGCAAAACCATAACAGGCAGATACGATCTCCTCTTCCGTCCTACCCAGCCCATGAAGATAAATCCCGATAAACATCAGCGTACCCTCCACCAGCCCGCACTGCGCCCGGTATCCTCCGGCGCCGTGCAGGCCCGCCGCGGACTGGATCGTCTGCGGCTCAATAGCCGTTTCAAATAATCCGCCAAGACAAATGAGCGCAGTCCTCGCGCAATTGATATCTTCCTTCCAGTATAGTTCATGCACCCGGTTTTCTATGTATTCTTTCATCAGGTCATCTCCTCCCGCCGTCTGCGAATTTGAAATATCGTATTGCCCTTTTCATCCAGGCCTCTAAAAAGGCAAGCTGTCCATCGGTATGGAACTCCATTCCACTGCCTGTCCCCAGCCATCATTGTAACACAAAAAAGCGATAAATCAAACCATCGCTTTTATCTATGGCTGCCCAAACCGGCAGACTGCTTTTGTCCCCTCCTCCTCCGAGGAGGTATACCGCAGTCTCCAGCCATGGGCCAGCGTAATCTCCCGGCATACCTGTATGCCGTACCCGTGCTTCCCCGCCCGGCTTCCTGCGATCTCTGAAAACTCCTGCCCTTTATTGACGGCACGCAAGAGCTTTTCATCCATGACCTCTCCGTCGTTCCAGACACAGATAAAGTTTTTCTCCACCGTCACCCTGACATGTGGCCCGGCACTTAAGGCGTTGGCGGTCAGGTTCTTAAGCAGGCACTTCACCAGCGTCCTGTCGCCCTTCAAATAGTCAATCTGACTTTCTGTCTCAATACCCGGATATTGTTCCTTCAGCTCATCAAGAAGCCTTTTTACCTCTATGCGTTGGACCTGCAGGGAGCCTTCCCGCACATTTCCCATGATCAGCAGCTTTTCCGTGATGCTCTCCAGATTCTTCGCACTGTCTACAATCTGCCTGGCAGCAAAAAATCTGTCCTCTTCCGTCAGCTTTCCCATCATCAGATATTCGGCATATCCGCGGATACCGGTAAGCGGCGTGCGAAGCTCGTGGGCTATCTGATTTACCGGGCGGTTAACCCGGCGCATCGTCATATACAGCAGGAAGCCAAGCCCTGCGGAAAATAAGAGACCTGCGGTGCAAAAGATGATAAGCCTGCGTCTCTGGGCGTCTGAAAATGCGGTCATATTTTTCGCAAAGCTGACTTCTATCCTGTCTTCGTCTGCTTCCCTCACCTCCCGGATAATAAGATAGCTCTCTCCATTATATTGCTTAATCTCCACCGCCCGCTCTCCCGCAAGCTCCTCCGGAAGATCATCCACCGCGGCATAAGTATTTATCCACACACGGACCAGCGTACCGGATTCCCGGTAATCTTTTGCCGCGGCATTAAGGTTCATGCTCATCCGGCTGAGTTCCTCTTCCTTAAGTCCCGCCGCCAGATAAAAAAGACTTTTCTCGTCATTTTGCGCATGCTCCACCCATTGGGCCAGCTCATTTCGGGAAATGTAGCTGTCCAAAAGCAGCAGCCCGCCATAGATAACAAGTAAAAACATCCCGTAGGTGATCAAAAAATTTTTCTTCCAGACCTGCATCTTACATCTCCAGTCGGTATCCGTACCTGAATATCGTTTTAATATCTTCTTCCAGTCCCAGTTTCTTCCGAAGCCTCCGAATATGCACATCCACGGTCCGGTCGTCCCCGTAATAATCCATCCCCCAGGCAAGATCAAGAAGCCGTTCTCTGGAAAGGGCAATATTTTTATTGACCAGAAGGACTTTTAACAGCGCAAATTCCCGGTTCGTAAGCTCGACAGTCCGCCCGCCTTTCATCACAGTGCCCGCCGCCAGATTAACCTCTACATCCCGGATGCGGTAAATATTCTGCTCCTTGTGAAAGCGCCGCAGCACTACCTGTACCCGGGCAAGAAGCTCTTCCATGGCAAAAGGCTTGACGATATAATCCTCTGCCCCACCCATAAGTCCTTTTACCCTGTCCGGCACTTCATCCCTCGCCGTCACACAGATTACCGGGATTCCTGCGTAATCCTCGGCCAACCGCCGCATCAGGGAAAATCCGTCCATATCCGGCAGACCGATGTCCAGAAGTACTAGATCGATTCTTTTCTTTTCAAGCACCAAAAGGGCTTCCCGGCCGGAGAAAGCCGTAAGCCCCTGATGTCCTGTCATAGACAGGGTTCTGCGGATCAGTTCATTTATCTTTTTGTCGTCCTCGATGATCAATATATCTGCCACAGCCAGTCACTCCTTCGGATGGTCGGAGGTCGCATATGCCTCTTCGCCAATCCTTGCCAACTGGTCCGGCGTCAGATCGGAAATGACCGCGCCCCTGGGATCGATCCCAAATTCCTTGCACATGCGCTCAATCACGTCTTTCCCTTCCCCGAACGCGTAGATCTCACAGATATAGATCTCCAGGGAAGAGATCTCATGTACAGCGTCCTTCTCGTCAGACTCCTCATCAAGCAGCGCACATTTTCCCATATTTTTCCGAAGCCACAGAGCTTCCTCGTAATCGCGCATCTCCCGTGTGACGTCCTTCATCCGGGCAGTGTCAAAGTCGAGGCCGAACTTCGCGCACACCTCTTTTACAATCTCCTCATCGGCGACCGCATCTTTATAGAACATCTTCTGTTGTGCGTCTACTGAAAAATACAGCGGGACGGATTCACCTTCTGTGCCCTCCCCTTTCTCCTGGGTAACAGTAAACTCCTTATCCGCGGCCTGCGTGACCATCTTTGCCGTATGGCTCCTTGACCAGCCGATTCCCACGGCCAGGCCCGCCGTCATGCTTATGGCCATACCGGTGGCGATCAGTAATACTCTGTACTTTTTCCACTTTCCATTCATCATCCTTATGCTCCTTTCTTTTGTCCCTAACGGCGCAGCGTACGTGAAGTCACAGCGCCTGATCTTCCTGTTGCAGATATAGCATAAGATATAGTTGTTGCAGAGTTATTACAAATCCCGTTCTGTTTATCAGCAGATCAGCATCGCATCCCCAAAGGAAAAGAACCGATACCTCTCTTTCACTGCTTCCTCATACGCTGCCAGTACATTCTCCCTCCCCGCCAGCGCGCTCACCAGCATAATGAGCGTAGATTCCGGCAGGTGAAAATTAGTGATCAGCCCGTCAAGGATCTTAAACTTATATCCTGGATAGATGAAAATGTCCGTCCACCCGCTCTTTGCCTCCAGATGCCCGCGTTCGTCCGCCGCGGACTCCACGGTGCGGCAGCTCGTCGTCCCCACGCAGATAACCCTGTTCCCGGCTTCCCTTGCCCGGTTGATCTTCTTTGCCGCTTCCTCATTGATCTGATAAAACTCGGCGTGCATATGGTGATCTGTGATCTCGTCTGCCTTCACTGTCCGGAATGTCCCAAGTCCCACATGAAGGGTGACTCTTGCGATCTCAATTCCTCTCTTCTTTATCTCCTCCAGAAGCTCCGGCGTAAAATGAAGCCCCGCCGTGGGTGCCGCCGCCGAACCGGTGTGCTTCGCGTATACCGTCTGGTAGCGGTTTTTATCCTGAAGCTGATGGGTGATATAAGGCGGCAGTGGCATCTGTCCCAGCCTGTCCAAGATTTCTTCAAAAATCCCTTCAAAGGAAAACCGGATCAGCCGGTTTCCTTCCTCCACAATATCCACGACCTCTCCCACGAGCAGGCCGTCGCCAAAACTTATCTTCGCGCCAGGCTTTACTTTCCTCCCCGGCTTCACTAACGTTTCCCATACATTATTTTCTTTTCGTTTTAACAATAATACTTCTATCTTTGCACCGGTTCCCAGCTTTGAACCGATGAGCCGCGCCGGAATCACTTTTGTATCATTGATCACGAGGCAATCCCCCTCCCGGAGATAATCCGTGATCTCCCTGAACACATGGTGAGAAACAGCCCCGGACTTCCTGTCGAGGACAAGAAGCCTGGAGCTGGAACGATCCGCTAACGGATCCTGTGCGATCAATTCTTCCGGCAATTCATAATAAAAATCCGTTCGTTTCATCGACTATGAATCCCTTTCTGTTGTTGTGTCCGTGCTATTTTCCCGGGAATCCTTTGGATCGGGCTTTTGGACTTTTCCTATCACTGATCATACATCAGGCTCCCGGGCGTCTTCGGGCTGATCTTCCTCCGGCATCGTTGACATATCCGGTTCCTTATCTTCCTTTGGCACTGTCTGTGCAGCAGGCTCCTGACCTTCCTTTGGCACTGCCGGTATATCCGGTTTTCGGATTACTTCCGCTGCTTTTGCGGCATCAGGATAACTGCTCTCTTCCGGGCTGATATACGGCCCATCCCAGGGCATATGCGCAGCAGCAGGTACTTCCTCAGACATCTCTCCGGTCAACGGTGCCTGCTTCGTCCCGGTCTCTGCCCGTCCGGCATATGCCTGTGATTTTTCTTCGGCCGCCGCATACGGCTGCGTGTCTTCTTTCTGCATTGCATATGTCCGCGGCATTTCCTCCGGTGCCGGAACCCTTCCCATCGGCTCCGCGAGCGGGGTAAACACCTTCTCTATCCTAAAGACTTTGATCTTTTTCCCATAAACGACTCTTGTGTCACAGAGAATATCGTGTATCCCCCGCTTCTCCCTGTCTATGCCGATCATGAAATATCCGACCCCCATGATCACACCGCTCAAGAATCTTCCCGCCGTCTCCCGGTATATCACTGTCAAAAGCCCAAGCCTGCCTTCCCCGCCGGCGGGGATCACCTGGAGGTTCATGGCTTTTTTCCCCAGCGTCGTCCCTGTATAGTACGTACACAGGATAAAATAAAGCGCCTCCGCGATATAGAGGATAATATCCTTCAGATCATACTGGAACAGGATATTCCCGCCAAGCACCGTACCCTTTACCGCCGCCAGGACTCCTGACAGCACAAGACGCACGATAAGAAGGGCGAAAAACACGACGATACTGTCCAGAAGATAAGCCGCAAGGCGAACCCAGAAGCCCGCATATTCGTAATCCACGGAAGTATTCCCGCAGTGGTTACTGTAACTGCTCTGCATAATACATCAGCACCCCGCTTTCCTTCTCTTCTGCGGTTTCTTTCAGTATCTGTGCCTCGGATTTCGGAACCAGCGCAGAAGCCTTGGAAAACAGCTCTGCCAGGATATTATCCTTTGTCTTTGGCTGGTAGTACTCATAGACGCCAAACTCTTCACTCATCTGCGCTTTCATCTCGTCAAACAGGCTGATCTCGTCGATAAGGCCATTATCCTTCGCCTGCTTCGCCGTGTAGGTACGCCCGTCGGCCAGCTTTTTTACTTCCTCCACAGGCATATTTCTTCCCTCGGACACCTTTCCCACAAAATCCTCATAGCACTCATTTACCTGGGACTGGTAGATCTCAATCTGCTCCTCAGTCATCTTGCTGCTGTCCTTATTCTTGCCGCTGGTAATGCTGATATAGCGCATCCCCAGCTTTTCGTAAAGCCCGGTCATGTCAAAACCGGACATGATCACGCCAATAGAACCCGTCGTCGTATTGGGATTTGCATAAATCTTATCCGCCGGCATGGATACCATATATCCGCCGGACGCCGCATAGTGCGCCATATAATCCCAGATCGGCCGCCCGGTCTTTTCTTTATATTCCTGAAGCTTCTGGTACAGCTCCTCCGACTCGTACACCGCACCTCCGGGAGAATCCACGTAGAGCAGCATCCCCTTATTGTTGCTGTCATTGATCAGCCGGTCGATATACTCCAAGGTCGACATATGGCGGTAGCTCTGCTCCGTGTCAAAAACCCCCGTCACCATCTGCTCCTGTATGGTCCCTACTACGTTGACCACAGCGATGTAATCTTTTTTCGGCGCGTTAAACTCCATCCCATCTGTCAGCGCCAGCGCTTCTTTCACGCTCTCATCCAGCGTTTTCTGGGAAAATGTATTGGTCAGCACGCTGCTTACGCCGATCAGGATAAATAATCCCGCCGCTACCACAAGCCCTATGGTTTGCTTTTTATTCATGTGTAAAACCTCTTTTCCTATTTGCGAAGTTCAATTCCCATTGCTTCCAGTGCTTTCAAAATCCGTTCCATCGCCTCTGTCACCTCTGTATCCGACAGCGTCTTATCCTTTGCCCTGAACACAATGGAATAAGCGACAGACTTAAATCCTTCCTTAATCTGGGAACCTTCGTAGAGATCGAACAGTGCATAGCTCTCTAAGTATGCCCCGCCTTTCTTCTCGATGACCTCCTCAATCTGTCCTGCCAGGATACCTTTTGGCACTACCATGCTGATGTCGCGGTTTACCGCCGGGAATCTCGCAATTCCGGCATACTTCCTGTCAAAAGTAGCCATCTCTACAATGTACGGCATGTCGATGCCCGCCACATAGGCCCTCGTTCCGATTCCGTAACTGTCTGCCACCTCCGGATGCACCTCGCCGAGATATCCCACTGTCTTTCCTTTGTAAATGATGTTTGCCTGGCGGCCCGGATGGAGATACGGCTTTCCGGCGTCGGGGTCATAGGTTTCTTTTCCCCGCAGCCCCGCTTTGTCAAAGAACTCCTCCACTACACCCTTCATGCTGAAGAAGTCCCCTTCCCCGTACATGCCAAGGGTAAACTGCATCCTCTCCTCCGGCAGCTCCGTAAGGGGCAGCGCCTTTGGAAGATAAATGTTCCCAAGCTCATACAGCCTTACATTTTTGTTCCTGCGGTTATAGTTGGTCGCCAGCGACGTAAGCATCCCGTTTAAAGACGTGGTACGCATGATGCTGTAGTCCTCCCCGAGAGGATTCATGATCTCCACCGTGTTTCTTAAGGGGGAATCTGCCGGAATCAGGAGCTTATCAAACACCTTCGGACTCTCAAAGGAATAGCTCATCCCCTGGCTGAACCCGCAAAACTCCGCA
Source organism: uncultured Lachnospiraceae bacterium (assembly GCA_947363565.1). Taxonomy (GTDB): domain Bacteria; phylum Bacillota; class Clostridia; order Lachnospirales; family Lachnospiraceae; genus MD308. The sequence continues at coordinate 44,930 of CANAPP010000022.1, forward strand.
ATATCCCTGGCAATCTCCTCAATCCTCAGCTTAAAGGAAAGCTTGCCCGCTGTGGCCTCCCCGGCAGGCAACGTCGTCGGGATATTGTCGTAGCCGTAAAATCTCGCAACTTCCTCTGCCAGGTCCGCAAGACGGAACAAATCGTGACGGAACGTAGGCGCAATCACCTCATTGGTCTCCTCATCATATTCAAGGTCAATCATTTTAAAGTAAGAAAGCATCTCCTCCCTGGAAATATCCGTGCCGAGAAGTGCATTGATCTTCTCTGCGTCAAAGGAAACGCGCACCGGTTCTTTCTTCTTTCCGTACACATCCACAATGCCGCCGACAACCTCTCCTGCCCCAAGCTCCTCAACCAGCTGGCAGGCGCGGTTGATTGCCGCCTCCGCGTTATTCGGGTCAAGGCCCTTTTCAAACTTTCCTGACGCGTCCGTCCTTAAGCCCACTTTTTTGCTGGACTTGCGGATGTTCGTGCCGTCAAAGCACGCCGCCTCAAAAAGCATGGTCTGCACGTTGTCCGTGATCATGGAATTTTCGCCGCCCATGATTCCCGCGATGCCGACGGATTTCTCCCCGTCGCATATCATCAGCACGGAATCATCCATCTGCCGCTCCTGACCGTCCAGAGTCACGAATTTTTCATCCTTTCCGGCTCTCCGTACAATAATCTCATGCCCTGCGATGGTGTCAAGGTCGTAAGCGTGCATAGGCTGCCCGTACTCTTCCATCACATAGTTGGTAATATCGACCAGGTTGTTAATCGGGCGGATTCCCACGGATGCCAGCCTTCTCTGCATCCACTTGGGAGACGGGCCGATTTTGATATTCTTTACCACTCTGGCGCAATATCTGGGGCAAAGGTCCGTATCTTTTACCGAAACCTTGATATAGTCATTCACATCCTCGCCGTTTCCTGTCTCTGCCACAACCGGAGGAGTAAAGCTTTTGCGGAAAGTTGCAGCTGCCTCCCTGGCGATGCCGATTACGCTGAAACAGTCCACCCGGTTCGAAGTAACCTCGTACTCAAATACCACATCGTCAAGCCCTAATGCTTTCACGGCACTTTCCCCTACTTTCGCATCCTCCGGGAAAATGTAGATGCCGGACTCCGGAGACTCCGGGTACATATCCCGGTTAGAGCCGAGCTCCTCAATGGAGCACATCATGCCGCAGCTCTCCACGCCGCGAAGTTTCCCTTTTTTAATCTTCACGCCGCCTTCCACGCGGCTCCCCGGCTCATGGCCTCCCGCCACGCGGCCGCCGTCTAATACCACCGGAACTTTGTCTCCCTCTTTTACATTGGGCGCGCCTGTAACAATCTGCACGGTCTCTGCGCCCACATTTACCTGGCAGATAATCAGCTTATCCGCATCCGGGTGTTTCTCGATTTTATCAATCTGGCCGATGACAATCTTGTCAAGGTCGGCGTCTAACTTCTCATATCCCTCTACCTTTGTGCCGGACAGCGTCATGGCGTCGGTGTACTCCTGCGCCGTGACATTAAGGTCCGGGACATATGCTTTTATCCATGATAACGATGTATTCATCCTTTTTTACTCCTTCTACATTGATTTATCTTCTCTCTTCTCCGCAGCGCTAAGCTCGATTCCGCTCCGCTTCTTCTCGCTTTACGGGCTTCGCCCTATGCCGGGGAGCAATCCGCCAATGGCGTTGTGCTGGGCCCAAAGCCCATTGCGGGGTTGGCCCCCGCGCCCGGCGCACAGCCCAACCCAAAAAAGTTTTTAAAAAAATATATGAATGTAGTTCAG
>CANAPP010000023.1 GCA_947363565.1 uncultured Lachnospiraceae bacterium
TATGCTCGTTTCGGCTCCGTTTTTTGTCGTTTTGGGGGCTGGCCCATAGGCCGGGTAGAAAGCCGCAATTTGTTTATGTGCGAGCACAACGCCATTGGCGGATTGCTCCCCGGCGCACTGCTCACTGCCAACGCTAAAACTGTTTTAAAAATCTTATATCATTCTCGTACAGCAGCCGCATATCATCAATCTCGTATTTCAGCAGCGCGATTCGCTCCAATCCTACGCCGAAAGCAAATCCGGTGTACTCTTTGGGGTCGATGCCGCACATCTCCAGCACATGGGGATGTACCATGCCGCAGCCTAAGATTTCTATCCAGCCGGAGCCTTTGCAGAACCGGCAGCCTTTCCCTCCGCACTTAAAGCAGGATACGTCCACCTCCGCGCTTGGCTCTGTGAAAGGGAAATGATGAGGGCGGAACTTGGTCTTTGTGTCCGGCCCGAACAGCTCTTTTGCAAACACTTCAAGCGTTCCCTTAAGGTCCGCAAAGGAAATATTTTTATCAATGACCAGCCCTTCAATCTGATGGAAGGACGGGGAGTGGGTTGCGTCCACCTCGTCAGAGCGGAACACCCTTCCCGGCGCAATCATACGGATGGGGAGCTTTCCTTCCTCCATCACCCGGGCCTGCACCGGGGACGTCTGGGTACGCAGCACAATCTCCTTATTGATATAGAAAGTATCCTGCTCATCCTTAGCCGGATGGTCAGCCGGGATATTTAACTTCTCGAAGTTGTAAAGGTCGTACTCTACCTCCGGCCCTTCCACCACTTCATAACCCATGCCTACGAAGATTCTCTCCACCTCCTCAAGGGCAATGGTATTCGGATGGCGGTGCCCCACCATATTCTTCTTCGACGGCAGCGTAACGTCGATGACCTCCTGCTTTAACTTCTCCGCGCGGATGGCGCGCTCCATCTTCTTTTTGCTCTCCTCAAGAAGGGATTCAATCGCCGCCCTGGTGTCATTCACCATCTGGCCCACCTTCGGCCGATCCTCGGCAGCTACATCCTTCATCCCTTTTAACACTGCGGTAAGCTCTCCCTTCTTCCCCAGGAATCTTACCCTCACATCGTTAAGCTTTTCCGGCATGTCGGCGCTCTCAATAGCCTTTAACGCCTCTTCCCTGATGCTCTGTAATCTTTCTTTCATCACTATCGTTTCCTTTCTCTGTCATTTTGAAATAAAGAATATGCCTTGGCACATTCTCGCGCCGAGCGCGGTCGCTTGCGACATAATTCTTCTTCGCGCGAGTGCGCATCCCCCGGAGGGGTTTTGTGATATGGGGAACGAAGTTTCCTATATCATAAAAAATCCCCATCCCTATCTGCATAGGGACGAGGAACTACCCGCGATACCACCCTGATTCCCATACATTAAAAAACATACAGGCACTCATTGCTGCGTAACGTGCAGACACGGCATTTCCTACTCCATCATATGATGTATTTCAAAAATGCAGCTTGCGTGGGAAATTCAATTGCCATCTGAACCTGAGGGAACTTTCAGCCGGAGATTCCCCCTCTCTGATGGAAAATGGCTCTCTACTTTACACGGTCATCGCTTTTTCCTATCTATACTTCAACATTGTAACATACAAGCGCACATTGTCAAGAACAAAATTCGGATAGCATCCTACGGGTGATATCCTATCCTCTAAGCGTCGCGATCAGCCGTTTCGGACGGAGTAAGAGATCCAACGCATCCTCAATGCTCCTGGTACACACGTCCGCCTCTCCCAGAAGCCTGCCGCACATCCCCTCCTGCTCCATCACGGCGATGGCAAGGGCACTCGCCCTGCACATCAGTTTATCATTGCGGCCATTCCCGATTGCGATGCATTTATCTTCTCCCAGACCTTCCACAACCGCCAGCTTTTCATCCAGCGCACCGTCTGTCGGAAATGTCTGGATCTTAAGAGGCATACCCTCGCACATCTTTTTCGCTGTTCCGTGGGTATCCGCAGTCAGCACATGGATCTGAAGATCCTTGGCAAGCTTAAGAAGCCGCTCCTTCACCTCATCCCGCATCCTCCCGTCCAGTGCGATCGTCCCGTTATAATCCAGGACAAGATATTCTAACTCTAAAGTCTTATAATCAGGTATCTCAATCTTTATCATTTCTTTTACCCCATTTCTCATTATCTGCGTAATTTGATCTCAAAAAGCTCATCATACAAAAGCACGTTGATCTCCCCGCCGAGCAATATGCTGTACATGCAAAAATACATCCACAGCATGATCAGGACAAGTGTAGTCAGGCTCCCGTACATACTGGAAAATCCTTCAAAAATATCCAGGTATACGGAAAATATCCACGAAACGACCATCCAGCCAAGCGCTGCAAACGCCGCCCCCGGCAGCTGCCTGATAAGCCTGTCCCTCCGGTTGGGAAGGAACTTGTAGATCAGCAGGCTGAACACAACCAGCACTGCCGGCGAGATGACTGATCTTGCCTCGATCAGCCAATCCGCCATCCTGGTCATGATCGGCACATGTTCAAGAATAAACAGGTTCAGCGAATTACCGAACACTGACAACACCAAAAGAAGCAGGATAACGACGATAAACATCACCGTATAAAGCGTCGCCCTGATCCGCAGGAAGAAATAATTCCGTGTCTCCGGGCATCCGTAGATACAGTTAAGCCCTGTCGTTATGGACAAAACACCCTTCCCTGCCGACCATAAAGCGATCAGGATCGTCACGGGGATGATCCCGGTAGACTGATTATATACCTGGTTGACGATCGACGTGATCATCGAATCCACAGATGACGGGAACACCTGTATGACCGCCGTCATCACATCCGCCTTCGTCACCGGCGTATACTGCACCAGCGTCAGAAGGAGAAGAATGATCGGTATCATACAGAGCATCAGAAAATAAGCAGCCTGCGCGGCATAAGCACCCATATGCACCCGGGAAACCTGTTTCGGTATCTGTGAAACCTGTGAAAAAATCCGTTTTAACTTTTCCATAAATCCACCCCTATATGCAGTATATTCTACCCGATTTCCCATATTTTGTCCATCAAAAAACTTTCTTCCAGTAATTTCCATATGAAAACAGAGCTGGAACACATATCGCTTCCTGCATTCCGGCTCTGTCTGTATTTCCTATTTGGTGAGCAGCAGCATGATCTCGTTGCTCCTCTGTACGAATGCCGTCATCTCCTCCGGATTCAGCGGCTTGTGCGCGATCATCGCGAGGTCGTAAAGCTGTCCGCAGATAAGGGAAACATTCTCGCCGTCCCTGTTATCCGACACATACTTCACCAGCGGATGGTTGGCATTGAGGATCAGCGTGCCCTCACTGCCTGCATCCATGCCCATACCCATGGCACCCATGCCGTACATCTTCATCATCTCCTGCATACGGCGGCTCTGCTCTGACAGGGTGATCATGGATGCAACTTTGTCATCCTTAAGCTTTTCAACCTTCACCTCGAGCTTATCCTTGCCGAGGGCTTTTCTGAATATCTCTGTCAGGTCTTCGGCAGCCTTTTTAAATGTCTCCTTGTCTTCCTCGCCAATCTCCTCCTTCACCGTATCCGTCACGTCCGCATCAATCCTCTGGAACTGGATATTTTCGTTGCGCTGCTCAAGCTGGGTGATAAACGGCGAGTCGATGTTATGGCTTAAGATCACCGCATCCAGCCCCTGCTTTTTAAACATATTGATATATTGGCTCTGCTGGATCTCGTCCGTCACATAGTAGATGGTCGTCTTCTTCTCTTCCTTGCTGCCACCGTCAGCTTCCTCCGAAGCATTTTCTGCTGTATTCTCCGCTCCAGTATCTTCTGCCCCCGCTACTTCCTTCGTCTCCTCTGCCGCATCTTCCGGCTTCTCGTCCTTTCCGCCGTTTTCTTCAATGCAGTCCTTAAGGGTCAGATATTTGCCGTCAATATTTTTAAACAGCACCACATCTTTCATCTTATCGCAGAACTTCTCGTCCTTCAGGCACCCGAACTTGACAAACGGGCTGATGTCATCCCAGTATTTCTCGTAATCCTCTCTCTTCGTCTTGCACATACCAGCCAGCTTGTCCGCTACTTTCTTAGAAATGTACTCGGCGATCTTGTTGACAAATCCGTCATTTTGCAGCGCGCTTCTCGATACGTTGAGCGGAAGGTCCGGACAGTCGATCACTCCCTTAAGCACCATCAGAAACTCCGGAATGACTTCTTTAATATTATCTGCAATGAATACCTGGTTATTGTATAACTTGATCGTTCCCTCGATGGAATCGTACTCCGTATTGATCCTCGGGAAATAAAGGATTCCCTTAAGGTTGAACGGATAATCCATATTCAGGTGGATCCAGAATAACGGCTCCTTATAATCAAGGAAGACCTTGCGGTAGAACTCCTTATAATCCTCGTCGGAGCACTCGTTCGGATGCTTTGTCCAGAGCGGGTGGATATCGCTCAAGGAGACAGGGCGCTTCTCGATCTTAACCTTCTCCTTTGCCGGAGATACCTCGACCATCTCCTTTGTCCCGTCCTCATTCTCCTTCTCTTCCATCTTGGCTTCTTCGTGGATATGCTCAACGACGATATCCGTATCCTTTAGATCCGCCTCATCGATCGTTTCATATTCTTTTTCCGCATTTTCCTTGGAAAGGAAGATCTCTACCGGCATGAAGGAACAGTACTTCTCCACAACCTCCCTCATGCGGTACTCATTGGCAAATTCAAGGCTGTCCTCATTAAGATGAAGGGTGATCGTCGTTCCTACCGTGTCCCTATTGCCCTCGTCCATCTCGTACTCTGTGCCGCCGTCACTCACCCAGTGCACCGGAACTGCGCCTTCTTTATAGGAAAGGCTGTCGATATGCACCTCGTCTGCCACCATGAACGCAGAGTAAAATCCAAGTCCGAAGTGGCCGATCATATCGTCCTCCGTCGTCTTATCCTTATATTTTTCCAAAAATTCTGTCGCTCCGGAAAATGCGATCTGGGTAATATACTCTTCCACTTCCTCCGCGGTCATTCCAAGACCGGTATCGGCAAATGTAAGCGTCTTCTCCTCCGGATTGACCGTGATCTGGATCTTCGCCTTATAATCGTCAGGAAGCTGGTACTCGCCCATCACATCCAGCTTTTTCAGTTTTGTGATCGCGTCGCATCCGTTGGACACCATCTCCCGCACAAAGATATCGTGGTCAGAATACACCCATTTTTTGATGATCGGAAATATGTTTTCACTGCTGATTGATAGATTTCCCTTTTTTGCCATAATCGTCACTCCTATTTTTATATATTTTCTATTTATTTACGCCTGATCCGCAAAAATGGCTTCCCGCTGACCGGCTTCACTTTTGCCTAAGTGATATAATAATACCGCCGCAAATAAAAGTCAATAGAAAATTAGCACTCTTTTTCGTTGAGTGCTAACAATTCCGTGAAAATCATTAAAATTCTATAAACTTCAGCTTTTTAACAGTTATTCCACCGTGATATCCTTGTAAAACAGCGCGAGTATCTCCTTATAGCCCTTCCCTTTTTTTGCCATCTCATTGGCACCAGTCTGGCTCATGCCGATACCGTGGCCGAAGCCCCCGCCCTTGATCATAAATTTACCGCCCTTTTTTTCAATGGTGAAAAAAGCGCTGGGGAGAAGTTCGCGCCCGTCTGTCTCGCTGCCGTCCTGGCGCTTGATCTTATATCCGCTGCCGCCTAAGGCTTTTCGAATCTTGTTCTCTGTTTTAACGGTGACGCTGCCTTTGTCTCCCACAGCCTTCATCACAAGAGCCACGCCGCCGGGCCCACGCTTCGTTATCTTCACTTTACTTAAATCCCCGATATCTTTCCCCGTATTCAGTCCGATAAGGTCGGATAACGTCTCTGCCGAAACCGTCACCGTCCAGCGGTACCAGGGCAGGTCTTTCTCGTAATCGCCGTCTTCATCCTTCACCTTCGCGGAGTAGAGATACCCGTTCTTCTTATCCGGCTTTGTCCCCCACGCCTCCATCGTCGTCGTCTTTCCGCAGGAAGTGGAATAAAAATAAGTAGATACCACATCGCCCTTATACCTGACCGTCTGTCCCGCCGTCTCCTCCACTGCTTTTGATGAAATCTCTGCCTGGGCGGAATTATTATAGACCTGATAGCTTGTGCTGTCATTGATGTGCGCCTCATACTCCGGGTAGGCATATTTTTCCATCTGCCGGTAAGCATAGCTCCTGGCGCATACCGCCTGGGCTTTCAGGGCCTCCAGCTCATAAGACGCAGGCATCTCGCTGGGGATGACCCCGCACAGGTACTTTTCCACCGGAAGCTCATTGATGACGGCGATACCCTCCGCCGTACTCCGAAGCTCGATCACACCGTCGTAGGAAGGTGTCCCATCCCCGCGCTCTATGCTTTTTAACGTCAGCTTTCCCTTTTTCGCCCTGATGCGCACCGCACCCTGTTTGAACCACTTGTGATCCGGCTCGATCTTCAAGGTCTTTTTCTTCTTATATTCCTTTTTCTTATCTCCATATGTAACGACCATCCCCGAGCCGGAAGTCAGGCTCACCTGGGTGTGCACTGTCCCCCGGAAGCCATTGGTCATCAGGAGCACCCGGATGTCCGGGTTATCCACCTTGACTTTCTCATCGGCGCTTTCCTTTTCGGCTTCTTCATCTTCCCCGGCTTTCTCTGTCTTCGCCCGATCTGCGGATGTTCCTTTCCCTTCTCCTGCCGCCGGCCCTCTGTCTGTCCCGTCCCTCACAGCGGAGGTAAGCCCTACAACGATGAAGATTGCTACCAGGACCGCTATCCCGTAGTATATCTGCTTTTCTCTGATCCTTCTGCTTTTTCTCATCCTGATGCCTCTGTCATTTCTCCCCAACAATCTGCACTCCTTTTGGAATAGATTCCCTTTGGTCCCCAACGGCCGGCTATTTAAAAAGACAGCCGTATAAGGCTGCCTTTTCTCTTTAGTACGTCCCCGAAATGCCGGTTTCTGTATTTTGACTCCTAGCCACAGCTAGGTGGGTGTCCGCATCCGCTTTTTTGTCTTCCCCTGCGTAAATGGAGGCCTGACATATTACGGAGATATAAGAGTCCCGTTTAAAGTTTTGTAGGTTCAAAATTACAGAAGTTATCGAACATCCCAGGTGGTCGCTGAAATTATTATAACCCATTTCTGTCAATTTTACAACTATAAAAAAATGATTCTTGAAAGCATTCTTAAAACAGCTACTTTGTGAAGTTTCTAACAAGATTTGAAAATTTTAAGGAAATTTTATTGATTTTATCCCATTATTATGTATAATTGAAATTGAAACTTAAGAGGTCCGATTTGCAGGCAAACAGGACAGAATCCTGCATATGAGGGCAAATATTGAAGGAAGAAAGGATATAAAAAAATGGCAGAAATCAATTTAAGCAAGTATGGCATTACCGGAACTACGGAGATTGTTCACAATCCTTCTTTTGAGGTGTTATTTGAAGAAGAAACAAAGCCTGGTCTGGAAGGTTACGAAAAAGGACAGGTAAGTGAGCTGGGCGCAGTTAATGTAATGACTGGTATCTACACTGGCCGTTCACCTAAAGATAAGTTCATCGTAATGGACGAGAATTCTAAGGATACCGTGTGGTGGACTTCCGACGAGTACAAGAACGACAACCATCCGCTTTCCGAGGAATCCTGGGCTGTTGTCAAAGATCTTGCACTGAAAGAGCTTTCCGGAAAGAGACTTTTTGTCGTAGATGCATTCTGCGGTACCAACGCTGATACCCGCATGGCTATCCGCTTTATTATGGAGGTTGCATGGCAGGCTCACTTTGTTAAGAATATGTTCATTCAGCCGACAGACGAGGAGCTTGAGAACTTCGAGCCTGATTTTGTTGTCTACAATGCTTCCAAGGCAAAGGTAGAGAACTATAAAGAGCTGGGTCTGAATTCAGAGACAGCAGCAGTATTCAATATCTCAAGCCGCGAGCAGGTTATCCTGAATACATGGTACGGCGGAGAGATGAAGAAAGGTATGTTCTCCATGATGAACTACTACTTGCCGCTCAAGGGCATCGCTTCCATGCACTGCTCTGCAAACACTGATATGAACGGCGAGAATACGGCGATCTTCTTCGGCCTTTCCGGGACAGGAAAGACAACTCTTTCCACAGATCCGAAGCGTCTCCTTATCGGTGACGACGAGCACGGTTGGGATGACAACGGCGTATTCAACTTCGAGGGCGGATGCTATGCTAAGGTTATCAACCTCGACAAAGAGTCCGAGCCGGACATCTACAATGCCATCAAGCGCAACGCCCTTCTTGAGAACGTAACGCTGGATGCTGACGGCAAGATTGATTTCAACGATAAGAGCGTGACGGAAAATACCCGTGTATCTTATCCGATCGACCATATCGAAAAGATTGTCCGCCCGGTATCCGCAGCACCTGCAGCTAAGGAAGTTATCTTCTTATCTGCAGACGCTTTTGGTGTGCTTCCTCCGGTATCCATCCTGACTCCGGAGCAGACACAGTACTACTTCCTGTCAGGTTTCACCGCTAAGCTTGCAGGTACAGAGCGCGGAATCACAGAGCCTACGCCTACCTTCTCCGCTTGTTTCGGACAGGCATTCTTAGAGCTGCACCCGACCAAATACGGTGAAGAGCTTGTTAAGAGAATGGAAGCTAACGGCGCTAAGGCTTACCTTGTTAATACCGGATGGAACGGCACTGGCAAGCGAATCACCATCAAAGATACCCGCGGCATTATCGACGCAATCTTAAATGGCGATATCTTAAACGCTCCGACAAAGAAGATCCCGTACTTCAACTTTGAAGTTCCGACAGAGCTTCCGGGCGTTGATTCCGGTATCCTTGATCCCCGCGATACTTATGCGGACGCTGCTGAGTGGGAGACAAAGGCGAAAGACCTTGCACAGAGATTCGTTAAAAACTTTGCGAAATATGAGGGCAACGAGGCTGGAAAAGCTTTAGTTTCCGCTGGTCCCCAGTTATAAGACTAAAAGATCTGATACCGTGATAATCGGATGAACAAAAGATAAAAGCTCCGGGTAGTGAAGGATTCCTGCACTACCCGGAGCTTTTTCGCATTCATCGGCAAGCCGGTTCACTTTTCACCTGACCGGGCTATCCCGGCCAGGCTGAATTTCTCATTTCGCCGCAGCTAATCTATGTCCAGATTACCCTTATATGCCGAAATATTTTTTATTGATCTTTTTCATGCGCACAGAAAAGAAGACGATTGCAGCAAATACCAGAACGATCATCACAGCCAAAAGACCTGCTGCCACTCTGTTGACATAGGTATTATAAAGGTCAACCGCACCGTACACCAGAACGATGACTCCCAGGATAAGCGCCGGCTTCTGGGCTTCGCTGCTGTATCCTTTAAAATCCTTGCACGTTTTTATATTCATATCTTTCGGCAGAAAGAGTGAATGTACAATCTCTCCCCTGAACCTCAGCATATAATATCCATACAGGCAGTACAGCCCGCATCCAACGCCGATCAGTCCAAATATCCCATCCAGACCTGACATATCTCATCACCCCGTCTATATTCCAAGTATATCTTTTACCGTTTCCTTCATCTTATCTGCATCGCACTCTGTCCTGTGGACGATATCTGCCTCAAGAATATCCTTGATCGCCTGAGGCATCGGCGTCTTCGATACATCGCGCAGTGTCTCAAGAAGCGCAAATTCATCCTTCCCGCCATAAGAACTGTCGATAGCCGTCATCACGCTCTTCACAAACTTGTACGGACTTGCCGTAGATGCGATCACGCATTTCTGGTCGTCACCGCACAATTTCCTGCATACATGGGAAGCTACCGCCGTGTGGGTATCGAGTACATAGCCTGTCTTTTCATAGACTCTGCTGATCTCCTTTGCTGTCTCCTCCTCCGATGCATACCCGCCTAAAAAGCTTTCAAGCCTTTCTTTCATCTCATCGGAAATCTCATATCTTCCGCTGCCTTTAAGCTCTTCCATAAGCGCCCTCGTCTTATCCGAATCTTCTCCGGCGATCAGATAGATCAGGCGCTCTAAGTTGCTGGAAATGAGGATATCCATAGACGGGGACGAGGTGAGTACAAAATCCCTGTTCTTATCATAGACTCCTGTCCGGAAGAAATCAAACAGCACTTTATTTTCATTGGATGCACAGATAAGCTTGTCAATAGGCACTCCCATAAGCTTTGCATAATATGCCGCAAGGATATTGCCGAAGTTACCGGTAGGCACTACGACGTTCACCGGCTCATTCTCCCTGACTTCATCATTCTCCAAAAGCTTCGCATAAGCATAGACATAGTAAACCACCTGCGGAATCAGACGCCCGATATTGATGGAATTGGCAGAGGAAAACTGATAGCCTTTATCCGCCAGCTCTTTTCCAAGCTCTTTATCCTCAAACATGGCCTTCACACCGCTCTGGGCATTGTCAAAGTTCCCGTGGATAGCTGCCACATCCACATTGCCGCCCTTCTGGGTGACCATCTGAAGCTCCTGAACCTTGCTGACCCCGTTCTTCGGGTAGAATACAATGATCCTTGTCCCTTCTACATCTGCGAATCCGGCCAGAGCCGCCTTTCCTGTGTCCCCGGAAGTGGCTGTGAGGATGACAATCTCATTCTCCACCTTATTTTTCTTCGCCGACGTGGTAAGAAGATGAGGAAGTATGGAAAGCGCCATATCCTTGAACGCAATCGTCGCACCGTGGAAAAGCTCCAGATAATACGTATTGTCAACTTTAACGAGAGGCGCGATCTCCCCGGTATCAAACTTACTGTCATAAGCCTTCTGGATACACGCTTTAAGCTCCTCCTCCGTAAAATCTGTCAAGAACTGCTTCATCACACAGTAAGCCGTATCCTGATAGCTCATCCCTTTAAGGCCATCAAGCGTCACATCAAGCTTCGGAACATGTTCCGGCACAAATAAACCTCCATCCGGCGCAAGCCCGGTAAGGATCGCCTCGGAAGCAGTTACTTTCAGATCTGAATTTCTTGTACTTTTATAGTATAAATCCATCATCTCACCCTTCTTTACTTTTTACTGTTCGTGTATTTCACAAGGCCACCCGCCGCAATCAGCTTCTGCATGAATTCCGGGAACGGCTGTCCCTGGAACTCGGTTCCCTTCGTTCTGTTGTAGATCTTTCCGCTGTCAAAATCAATCTCTACCTCGTCGCCGGCGTCAATGCCTTTAGCCGCCTCCGGGCACTCGATGATCGGCAGCCCGATATTGATCGCATTTCTATAGAAGATTCTCGCAAATGTCTCAGCAATGACACAGCTTACCCCCGCTGTCTTAAGGCACAGCGGCGCGTGCTCTCTTGATGAACCGCAGCCAAAATTCTTATTCGCCACGATCAGATCGCCTGGCTGCACCTTTTTCACAAAATCCGGATCGATGTCTACCATCGCGTGGCTGGCAAGCTCCTGCGCATCAAAAGAATTCAGGTATCTTGCCGGAATGATCACGTCCGTATCTACATTATCTCCATATTTAAATACATGCCCCAATGCTCTCATTATCTGTCACCTACTTTCTCAGGATTCGCAATGCGCCCGGCAATTGCGCTTGCTGCCGCCACTTCCGGCGAAGCAAGATAGATCAAGGATTCCACGTGTCCCATCCTTCCCACAAAGTTGCGGTTCGTTGTGGATACGCACTTTTCTCCTGCTGCCATAACACCCATATGGCCTCCCATGCAAGGCCCGCAGCTCGGCGTATTCACCGCGCAGCCCGCATCGATAAAGATATCCACAAGTCCTTCCGCAATACACTGCTTATAAATCTTCTGTGTCGCAGGCACGACCATAACACGCACATCCGGATGTACCGTATGGCCTTTAAGGATTGCGGCGGCTTTTCTCATATCTGTAATCCTTCCGTTCGTACAGGAACCGATCACCACCTGATCGATCCATATCGGATCCATCGCCTCAATCTCGTCAATGGTCTTCGCATTGCCCGGAAGATGCGGAAACGCTACTGTCGGACGGACTTCACTGAGATCGATCCTGACAACATCATCATACTGTGCATCCTCATCCGCACTGTATACTTTATATTCCTTTTTCGTATGTTCCTTAAGATACTTCTCCGTCCGGTCATCTACCGGGAAGATTCCATTCTTCGCACCTGCCTCAATGGCCATATTCGCCATCGTAAAACGGTCATCCATCGTAAGATTCGCAATACCGTCTCCCACAAATTCCATAGATTTATAAAGTGCTCCGTCCACACCGATCTTCCCGATGATATGGATGATGATATCTTTACCGGTCACATATGGCCCCGGCTTACCGGTGAGCACAAATTTGATGGCGCTCGGAACCTTGAACCAAAGCTCACCCATCGCCATCCCTGTGGCAATATCCGTAGTACCTACACCTGTGGAAAATGCACCCAGCGCCCCGTATGTACAGGTATGTGAATCCGCACCGATAATGCACTCTCCCGCCGCCACAACTCCAGCTTCCGGTAAGATCGCATGCTCTACGCCGGATTTACCCTGTTCAAAATACCAGGACAGTCCCTGCTCCTTTGCATATTCGCGGATCGCCTTGGAGTTCTCTGCGGATTTAATATCTTTATTCGGAGTAAAATGATCCGGCACGAAAACAACCTTATCCTTATCAAATACTTTGTCTGACATCTGCTTTACGATCGGCAGTGCCATAGGCCCGGTGATGTCATTAGCCATAACTACGTCAAGCTTTGCCTCTATCAACTGACCTGCAGCTACGCTTTCAAGCCCTGCATGTGCCGCCAGAATTTTCTGCGTCATTGTCATTCCCATTACGACAACCTCCTTATTGTTCTTCTTAGTCTTTACGTGCTATTCTAACACAGGTAAATACAGAGACGCAAGAAAGAATCAATAATATCACAAGATGCATCAAGGAATTGTTGTCTCCGGTTTTCGCTGCAACAGGTTTTTTCCGGATTTCCGGAACCGGCGTATCTGACACGGCCTCCATAAAATTCTGCGGTTCTTCTGGCTGATGAAATTCTTCTGGTTCTTCTGGCTTTTCCGGTACTTTCGGGTCCTCTGGTTTCTCCGGGTCTTTCGGTTCCTCTGGTTTCTCCGGCTTCTCCGGTTCTTCCGGTTCCTTCGGTTCTTCCAGTTCCTCTGGCTCTTCTGGTTCCTCCGGCTCCTCTGGCTCTTCTGGTTCCTCCGGCTCTTCTGGTTCTTCCGGCTCTTCTGGCTCTTCTGGTTCCTCCGGCTCTTCTGGCTCTTCTGGTTCCTCCGGCTCTTCTGGCTCTTCTGGCTCCTCTGGTTCTTCTGGCTCTTCCGGTTCCTCTGGCTCTTCTGGCTCTTCCGGTTCCTCTGGCTCTTCCGGTTCTTCCGATTCTTCCGGCTCCTCTGGTTCATGGAAAGAAATTGTCTGTTCTGCTGACCCGGGATCTTTATGTTTTGCTACCAACGCTCCCGGCTCTTTTTCATTCTCAAATTCATACAGTTCTTCGTATATGACAATATCCCTGTCATTTAACCCAGATGAATCGAAGTTGAAAGCTATCTCTGTACTGCCATCCTCTGCCCCGGCAGTAAATATTTTCCATGAGGAGACCGGAACGTCATCCTCCACAAGCTGTTCTTTCGTCTCTTTATCCATGATCTTCCCCACCAGCATATATTTTTTTTCTTTTTCCAGATTACGATAAAACACCTTATCGATGACCGTTACCGATTCCTTTGGTACAGAACAGTTAGTCTCTGTCTCTTCATCCCTCGCTTCCGTATAGATCTCCGCGCCGTAATTTTCAATATCCCCCAGCTCAATAACTGTTTTATCCCTGTAGACCGTCACCGTATCCTTGTACATGGCCATCCCCGCATTATGCTCACCTTTCAATTCCTCCAGCTCATAAATATCATAGGGAAGCGCTCCCGCCTCATCATCAGCAGGTGCCATAGCATCATCGCTCCCTCCGTCAAACCAGACACCGCTGCCCGCCTTCCCCCCGTTAGTATCCTGGGAATGTTTGATAAATGAAGCAGACGTACTGTACCTCCCGTCCTCATCCGTGACAAATGTGTGGGACTCGCCCGTGGTTGTCGAAGTAAGCCTAAACTCTACTCCCGCCATCGGCCTGCCATCATCTCCCCTGACCTTCCTCAGCGATAGATCCCCGCGCACCACCTGGTCACAGATCTCATACGCATGTCCGCCTTCAAGGATAAATCCCTCTTCTGTCCGGGTAATCTGCGCCGTATACACACCTCTCTCTTCTTCTTTTGTCTCTGCGTTTTTTATCACAGCACCCTCCCGCAGATACCCTTCCGGCGCCTTTGTCTCCTCGACGGATATTGTTCCGGCAGGAAGGACTACTTTTTCATCAAGCATGTAAAGGTCATCTCCCCCCACGAAACATTCTTCGTTTTCCAGGTTGGCGCAATACACCGTCTGCCCGTCCTCTTCCTGCTCCACCGTCCTTACGACCCATTTCCTTTTGGCCTCCGACGCATAGGCATCATAGTCCGGCAAATCTTCCTTGGCAAAAAATCCATCATAATAGCATACCGTAAATTCCGCATCCGCAAGCAATGCCCCTCCCTGTCCTGACGGCTCTCCAGTCTCTGCATCAAGCTTTTTTAAATGCAGCTTTAACGGTACATGCCCCGGCACCTCCTTTACCGTAAGGGTCTTTTTATCCCCGAAGCCTACTGTCACCGGATATACCGCCTCATCAAGCTCATACCCTTTGGAAGCCCTGATCTCTTTTACATAATACTTTCCAATAGTAAGGGTAACCGGCCCTGCGGCTCCACCTTCATCTGTTTTCAGCATTCCCGCGGATTTTGTGCAGGCGGAATCCGAATATATCCCGTACTCCGCCCCTGCCAGGCTATAACACCGATTGTTTTTTATAAGCTCCGGGGCAGACGGAGTTTTTTTCAGCAACAGTTCCCCGGTCTTTAAAGTAGGTGCCTGCAAGATTGCCACTTCCTGCATATCAGGGATATCTACATTCTTCCACGCCGTACCGTGCCCCTCGTAAAGAGACGCTTCTTCCTTCACCTTCTTTTCCAGGTCAGCATAAAATTTCTTCTGCTTACTGACTGACATGTCAATATCACAGACATACTGTCGCCATCCGCCGTCACCGATATGCTTTCTCTGGATAAACCATACCATACACTGGGTCAGCATATATTTTTCCGCTTTCGTGTATTTATCCATGGCGAAGATATGTTTTCTGGCCAGACATGCCAACACAAGCTCCTTTCCCGGAAGATATTTTTTTATACTGACCTCCTTCGCCGCGCCTGCGTCCGACTTCTTCTCCATATAAACACAGTAGGCAAGCTTTCCGTCCAACATATGCATCTTCGCCCTGTACTTCATCTGTAGCTCCCCGTCGTGGTACTGTTTATAATACCCCACATATTTCTCCGTGATCTTATGGGCTGCCGCGCTCACCTCACAAACTCCAAAAAAAGGTACAAAATCTAATACCATAGCAAATACAAGTGCTATCGCAGCCATTCTCCATATTAACTTTTTTCTCTTCATGCACACTCTCCTTATCTTTAAATCACAAATGTTGATTACAGCGGTACCTGAAAAACCTCCTTCCTGTATAGACTGCTCGTTTTTGGAAATCTGGGATGAATGCTCCCAACTGAGGATATCCTCATGATCCGAAATGATTAAATTAATCTCTTAGAAAATAGAATTTCTTAGACGAGTGTTATTATCATAAATATATTTCTTATAATTGTCAATAGCATTTTCACAAAAATAATGGTATTATAAATTAATAGATAATGATTATCAAAACCAGAACAAAAGAGGGATCATCGATGACACTGAAACAAGGAAAGAACAACCAGACCTACCAAGTGCTTTCCATCGACATAGAACTGAAGCTTGAGCGCAGGTTAGAAGCACTTGGCCTGACGCAGGGAACTTGTATCACCATCCTGAATAATGATAAGAAAGGGGCACTCACCGCAAAGTTCCGCGGGACGAGATTTGCCCTTGGCCGGCGGATTGCAGACCACATCGAAGTAAAGGAGGTTTCCCGCTCATGAAAGATACGATCAACGTCGGATTCATCGGCAATCCGAACTGCGGAAAGACAACACTTTTTAACGCCTATACCGGAGCTAACCTAAAGGTTGCCAACTGGCCCGGGGTTACCGTCGAAAAAAAAGAAGGCCGGACTACCTTTGAGGGCGACACCTTCAAGCTCATCGACCTTCCGGGCATCTACAGCTTAAGTTCCTACACTATGGAGGAGACCGTATCCAGACAGTGCATCATGAGCGACGAGGTGGACGTCATCGTAAACGTGGTGGATGCCTCCTGCCTTGAGCGCAACCTCTACCTGACCCTTCAGCTTATCGAGCTTGGAAAACCGGTAGTTTTAGCGCTCAACATGATGGACATCGTGGAAGAACGGGGCATGGAGATCGACCTCCACCGCCTCCCGGAGATGCTCGGCATACCCGCCATCCCTGTGTCCGCCCGGAAAAAGAGCGGGCTTTCTATCCTGATGCACGCGGTTGCACACCATAAGACAAACCTCCGCCAAAGTCCCCTGATCCACCATCACCCGGGACTGAAATCATCCCATGTCCACAACCATCACAGCGAATATGCCATGGTGTATGAGGATTATATTGAAGACAGGATCGACAGCATCATTACCCTGCTGGACGAAAAATACACGGAGCTTCCCAACAAACGCTGGCATGCCGTCAAGCTGCTGGAAAAGGATCCTGATATTACCAGCCGGTACCCCCTGGATACAGAAAACATAGCAGACCGGAGTTACGAAAAAGACATCATCAACCAAAAGTATAATTTTATCGAGGAGATCATCTCGGAAATCCTGGTAAATAAATCTGAAAAAGAAGCCTCCACCGACAAGATTGATCATTACCTCACCAGCCGGTGGCTAGGTCTTCCTATTTTCCTTGTGATCATGGCTCTCGTATTTTTCCTGACCTTCACTGTAGGAGATTGGCTCAAAGGATACTTTGAGATCGGGCTGGAAAATTTCTCTGCTTTTGTGGCAGGCGGGTTGTCCGCGGTACATACCAACCCCATGCTTTCCTCCCTGATCCTAGACGGGATCATCGCAGGTGTCGGAGGTATCCTTACCTTTTTGCCAAATATTTTTATCCTCTTTCTGGCACTGGCAGTTTTAGAGGACAGCGGATATATGGCGAGAGTTGCTTTTGTCATGGACGATATCATGAGCCATCTTGGTTTGTCCGGGCGCGCCTTCCTGCCCCTGCTTTTAGGCTTTGGCTGCACGGTGCCCGCCCTTATGGCGTCACGGGCCCTTGAGCATCCCAAAGACCGGTTCAAGACCATTATGGTCACGCCGTTTATGTCCTGCAGTGCAAGGCTTCCCATCTATGTCCTTTTTTCCTCCATGTTCTTCGGGAAACATGCGATGCTTGTCTGCTATTTCCTTTATCTGCTCGGCATCGCCGCTGCCATCGTAACGGCATACATACTGTCAAGGATTGACGGAAGCAAAGCCGAGCACGCGCTGCTCATCGAGCTGCCGGAATATAAATCGCCAAACGCCCACACGATCGCAATCTACGTCTCGGAAAAGGTGAAGGATTACCTGAGTAAAGCAGGCACCGTTATCTTTATCGCCTCCGTCATCATGTGGGTCATCTTAAATTTCGGCCCTGCGGGATATGTGACCGATATAAGCTTAAGCTTCGGCTCCCTCATCGGGAAATTTATCGCCCCGGTGTTTGCGCCTGCCGGGCTTGGCTACTGGCAGATCGTCGTGGCTCTGATCGCCGGGATTGCGGCAAAGGAAGTCGTTGTCTCAAGCTGCAGCGTACTGTTCGGCATCCAGAATGTGACTTCTGCCGCCGGCATGGACTCCATGGTAGCCGCCCTTTCTACCCTGGGTTTTAACGCTGCCAACGGACTTGCGCTGATGGTATTCTGTCTGCTGTATGTACCATGCACCGCTTCCATTGCCACGATGCACCGGGAACTTGGGAGTGCGAAAAAGACCCTTGGCATCATCTTGTACCAGCTTGCAGTGGCATGGATCATGAGCGTGATCGTGTACCATATCGCCTTGATGTTTTAGAGGATATGATAAAAAAGATGTACAGCCGCCGGTATGGAGGTTCTTTCCATCCATCCGTGCAGCTGCACATCTTTTTACTTCGTCAAATCTTCTTCTGCAGATATTCAAATTCAATGGGATCGATCGGGTCGATGGGATTCTCCACCTCGCTCTTAAGCTTCCG
Source organism: uncultured Lachnospiraceae bacterium (assembly GCA_947363565.1). GTDB lineage: Bacteria > Bacillota > Clostridia > Lachnospirales > Lachnospiraceae > MD308. Next base: position 18,224 of record CANAPP010000023.1, read on the forward strand.
CTTCCTCCGTTTCAAAAGCTCCCCGCTCTTATTATAAAACCAGAAGGAATACGGCAGTATCTTGCTCATCTTCCCAATCCGCTCCTTCGTCGTCTTCGTGTAGAGCGTGCCGCCCGACTCAATAGGTACCTTTCTGCGGATCAGCGATATCAGCTCCGTCTCACACGTCACCGGCTCCGGCAGAATCGTGTAAGCCATCCCGACGCACTCCAGCTTGTGGGCATCGCTCCCGCCTATCCCTGGCTTTTTATACTTCTGTGCCAGCTTAAGGGCGCCCGCATTAGAATCTACCGGCTCGCACGCATTGAACGATTCGATAAAATCAAATCTCTTGATAATCTCCGGCGCGCGGTAATATTTCTTCGTATGGGCAAAGCTCATATATTTCTCCCCGCAGGGATGCGCCGGCCCAAGTATCCCCCCGTGGCGGTGTACAAAATCAATCAGGACAGAAACGGACATCCCCCGAAGCTCCAGAAGGCGCATCTTCACCCCTTCCGGCATAATGCAGAGGATATGCCCCGCATCGCAGGTATCATACTCCATCCCCTTAAGCACGACAAAATCTTCGTGAGCCTTGCCTTTCATATGGTATTTCCAATATCTATAGCCCTTGTAGGTGTCATGGTCTGTAATCAGCATCCCGTCGAAGCCGTTCTCCTTAAGCTTCGTAATATAATCATCAAGGCTAACCTTACTGTCAATTGAACCTTCCTTCACATGGCAGTGCATATCAAGTTTCATCAGCAGCCCTCCTTCACCTTTATCTTCCGATTATAATATTATACCACCTTTCCGCAAAAATACAAGTCGACAAATGGGATGCAGACATGCCCACCTGGCTGGTTGCCCGCAAAATAACTTGGCCTAATCCTCGGCATCTTCGTCGTCATCAAGAAGCATCCTTGCCTTCTCGACCTCCGATTCCATCGAATCTTTTTTCTTAACCTTCTTTCCGCCTGTCTTCTCTTTTTTACCTGCCTTTTTTGTATACAGGATAAACTGCACGGCCATTCCTGCCACGGCGAATCCGCAGGCAAACCCTATCCCGATAAAGGGATTCTCCGTAAGACCCGCAAGCGATGCGATACCCATCCCCGCCGACATACCGCCAGACAGCGCTGTGATGATGACCGCCGACGGTCCTGCGAATATCATCGCCACAATCCCTAAGACAGCCGCCACTCCAAGCGCCGCCATGACATACGTCTTTTCACCCGTGCCCAGCACAGCAGCCGCCACAGATAATGTAACGGTAAAGGTCATCAGAAATATCCCGACTCTGTACAGGAAAAAAAGCAGTGCCGCAAGAACCACCGCACAGCCAAAGATAATGATAATCCTCGTCATCCCTTCCACGCCTGTTATGCTGCTGATGACAAATCCTGCCACGATACCAAGGCTTACGCCAAGAAGGGCAGAGATCACCCTGATCAGCTTATGCCCCAAAAAACAAAACAATAGGCCGATAACGATAGTTGCAATAATGATCCCTGTATTAAGCTTGCCAAGACTGCCTGCCAGGAATATTGCTGTCGGCCCGTCCGCTCCTCCAATCAACTCAGCCGTTTCCGTTATGTTTTGTAAATTATTCATACTTCCTTCTCCTTTGTTCCCTGAAATCTTTCCCCTTATACCATCTTATCTCACAATCTATATAAAGGCAAGCAAAAAAGATGGGTATCAAATATATTCCATAAATGACACCCACCTTCAATGAACTTCACTATCCATTGGATCATACCTCTTTCTTCATTTATTCCTGGTAATGTTAACTTAATCTTTTGGCGGTCCGTACCTCCTTCTCCCAAATTTGCAAACATCAGATAGGTGAAAACCTGTATTTTCTCTATCCATTGGTTCGCTTCTTTATTATGTCATAATCTTATCATTTGTTTTCTTATTTGTCAATATATTTTTTGAACTTTTTTGTTTTTTCTGATTTTTATGACCCAGAATGATTTATTTATTTTCCGGCATAATTCCTGCTTTGTCAATTATATCTGTAAACGTCAATTATCCGCGGGAATAAAATAACGGCACAGCTTTCCTGCACCGTTATCTCTGTACGTATACCTTTTCAGATATCAGAATGCCACTTTCCCGGTCTCTGTCTTGTTGATCACATAGTAGACCGCATCTTCCTCCGGCTTGATGTAAAGCTCAACGCTCTTGATGTCCCCAACCTTCTTACCGGATCTTGTCCATGCTTTCTTTACATCGGCAAGGATATCCTTCTCATCTACCTGTTTTCCGTAATACTCTACAACCGTCTTAACCTTGATCTCTTTCTTCACTGCCGGTTTCTTTGCGGCTGCCGGCTTAGCTGCCCTTTTGGCTGCCGCCTTCACCTCCGCCGGCTTAGTCTCTGCCTTCTTATCTTCAATAATTTTAGCTGTCGGCTTCTTATCTTCGGTAACCTTGCTCTCTGCTGCTTTATGATCTGCAGAACTCTTCGCGGGTGCTGCCTTGACTGTCGGTGTATTCTCTGGTACTGTCTTTGCGGCTGCCGTCTTTACTGTCTCAGCAGATGCTTTGGTTGCTTTCTTTGTGGCCATAATAATTCCTCCTAGTCCCATAAACCCTTATTGCCTTCGTGGACATTATAACACATCCTAAGAAAAATGCAATTCTCTGGCAAAATCCCATTGTTTTGCCCTAAAAACCGTACAATTCCGCCTAATTTCCTATGAATATTTCCATAGACTCAAGTACAATTCCAGCCGTTACTGCAAAAATAAACAATAATCCGGCTATTTTGGCATTTTCTTTTTTGTGCGAATTTACCTTGCAGAGCACTGCCAGCCCCACTCCCGTCCCGGTACAAAGCCCCGCAATTACGGAGGCAAAGGATATAGCACCGCTTAGATAAAGCTGGATTAAGATCACCGATGCTGCACAGTTAGGCACAAAACCGATAACTGCCGCGATAAGCGGCTGAAAAACCGTATCGCCAAGAAGGATCGCCGACAGCCGCTCCATCCCCAGAATCTCGATGCACAGGTTCAAAACCCCGGTAAACACAAGCAGATACAAAAATAACGTACCCGTATGCCGCCACGCCGGAAGAAAAATCCCTGTATCTTCCCCATGGCAGCCACAGTGCCCGCCCATACCGCGGTACACCTTCCCGGTCGCTGCCTTCCCCTCAAGGAACAGGTCAGCAAAAAAACCGGCCAGAACGGCAATGATAACCTTCGCCGCGATAAGCGCTCCCACCTCCCCAATCCGGTCTGGATTGCTTAAGATGATCAATATTGCCTCATCCGATGTTGCAAGAAATACTGCCAATAATGTACCAAGCGAGATAACCCCTCCCCCGTACAGATTAGCCGCCATGACAGAAAAGCCGCACTGGGGAATACACCCTGCCAGCGCCCCCACGATTGGCCCGGCATTCCCTATCCGTTTAAATACTCTCCCCAGAAGATTCCCGGAATAGCTTTCCAGCGCTTCCATGAGAAGAAATGCGGCAAACAGAAAAGGCAGCATCTTCAGGCAATCCAGCACAGTATCAAGAATGATATCCGATAAAAGTTCCATATACAATATAACCTTCCAAACTTCTTTACGCTTTATAGATCATCTCGAGTACATCCACCATTCTTTCTATACCGAGCCTGCTGGCATTCAACACGATCTGGTACGTATCCGTACTTCCCCATTCCTGACCGGTATGGGACTCGTAATAATATCTGCGCTCTCTGTCAACCTTCGCGATTCGGTCAGCCGCCTTGCGCTCTGACAAGTCATACCGCTTCGCGATCCGCCGGATCCGGTCCTCCCTGTCCGCACAGATAAAGACATCTATGCAGTCGGCATAACCTTTCAGCACATAATCTGCACACCGCCCTACGATCACGCACGGCCCTCGGTAGGCAAGCTTCCTGATGATCTCCGTCTGGAGCTCATACACCTGCTCATTGAGCGGCTGGATCGTCTCTATGTTTCCCGCATTCTTCGCGTACTCCATAGGCGCGAGCACGTACCCTGAAAGAAAACTGTTGAGCGTCGTCTCGTCCACCGCGCGGGCCGTCTCCTCGCGGATATCCAGCTTCTTCGCCACCATCCGCACCAAGTTGTTGTCATAGAGCGGAATATCCAGACGGGTTGCGAGAAGATTCCCCACCTCGTGTCCTCCGCTTCCGAACTGTCTTCCAATTGTTATGATCTTGTGAGCTGTCATTCCAATCCCTCCTCTGCACGGATCCGGCCAGTGCACAGTACACTGGTAACGCCGGCTCCTGGTCAAACCGTAACTATTTTTGTGTATAGTTATATTATACTACAAAAGTCCGCGGAAAAGTAAATTAATTCTCTCCCGATTACCGGTCATTTTTTCCGCACTCCCGGAATACAAATGTTGTACAAGTACATTTATTTCATACAAATATATCAATATTGTTTAATTATCATCAATGATTCTATCATTTTTGTATTCTTTCCATGATTTTTTTACATAAAATATGGTTTTTTTGTCTAAAAACGTGGAAAAAGTCAGGAAATAATTGTATAATATAAATCAACACTATGAAAGAGAGGACTCATTATGAAACAAAACAATATGTTAGCCATGATTCTGGCCGGCGGCCGCGGCAGCCGTCTTCATGATTTGACTAATAAAGTTGCAAAACCCGCTGTTTCATATGGCGGGAAATACCGCATTGTAGATTTCCCGCTCAGCAACTGTGCCAACAGCGGAATTGACGTTGTAGGCGTTTTAACCCAGTACGAATCCGTTTTACTGAACAGCTATGTTGCAGCCGGCGGACGCTGGGGGCTTGATGCCAGGGACAGCGGTGTATTCGTACTGCCTCCCCGCGAAAAAGCAGATGCCAATTTAGACGTTTACCGCGGAACGGCAGATGCTATTTCCCAGAACATTGACTTTATTGACTCTTACTCACCGGATTACCTTCTTGTTCTTTCGGGAGACCATATCTACAAGATGAACTATGCAAAGATGCTCGCCCATCATAAAGAATGCGGCGCAGACGCTACCATCGCGGTTATCGAAGTGCCAAAGAAAGAGGCAAGCCGTTTCGGTATCATGAATACCGATGAAAATGGCTGCATCGTAGAATTTGAAGAGAAGCCGGAACACCCGAAGAGCAACCTTGCTTCTATGGGGATCTATATCTTCAGTTGGAAGACTCTGCGCAAGATGCTGATTGCCGATATGAAGAATGCCGATTCCAACCACGACTTCGGCAAGGACATCATTCCTGCTCTTCTGTCGGACAACCGCAAGCTTGTGGCATACAAGTTCAAGGGCTACTGGAAAGACGTAGGAACCATCGACTCCTTGTGGGAAGCTAACATGGATCTTCTGGATTCCGACAATGATCTTGACTTAAGCGATCCGACATGGAAGATCTACACTGAAGACACCACCACATTACCGCAGTATCTTGGTCCTGACGCCGATATCAGGCGCGCATATATCACCCAGGGATGTGTAGTGGACGGCGAGGTCAAGAATTCCGTTCTGTTCACCGGTGCAAAGGTCGGAAAAGGCGCGAAGATCATCGACAGCGTCCTGATGCCGGGTGTTGAGGTTGAGGAAGGCGCTGTTGTAAAGCGTGCGCTCGTTGCCAACGATGTAAAGATCGGTAAAGGCGCAAAGGTCGGAAGCGCGGACAGCGAACACATCGAGCTTGTTGCAAAACGTGTAAAGGGGGTAGAGTAATATGTGTGAAGCATTAGGAATCGTAAGTTTTGCCGGGAATCATATCTGGGTAGAGGGTCTTCATGATTACCGCCCGGTTGCAGCATTTTCATTCCTTGGAAGATACCGCGTCGTAGACTTCCCGATCTCCAATATGAGCAACAGCGGCATGGATCACATTCAGGTATACTTAAACGCTAAACCGCGCTCACTGATCGAGCACCTTGGTTCCGGACGTCATTACAATATTAACTCCAAGCGCGGCAAGCTCCATATGTTATTTGCCGACAGCATGATCGACCACGATATGTATAATAACGACATTTCCGCATTCATGGCGAATTTAGAGAGCATCGCCCATGCAAAAGAGCCGTATGTGATCATCGCTCCGAGCTACATGGTATATACCCAGGATTTCAACGCCTTGCTTAACACGCACATTGAGTCCGGGGCAGATGTCACCCTGTTATACCAGTCTGTTGACAATGCAAAAGATGCTTACGTGAACTGTGATATCCTGAACCTGAACAAGCAAAAGGGTGTCCTCTCTATCGAAAAGAACCGCGGCAACGCAAAGAACCGCAACATTTTTATGGATACATATGTGATGAGGAAAGAGCTTTTCATCGACCTGATCAAAAAGGCGAAAAAGACCTCTTCTCTTTATACCCTTTCCGATATTATCAGCAGCGAATGTGGCGAGCATGGTACTTTAGATGTGCGCGGCGTATCCCACCGCGGCTACTTCGCAGCAATCACTGATTTTAAGGGTTACTATAACGCCAATATCGAACTCACCGATTACAACGCGACCAACTCATTGTTTGATGCGAACTGGCCGATCTATACCAGGACGAACGATTCCAGCCCCACCCACTATTCCGAGGATGGAAGCGCGAAGAATTCTGTGATCTCCAACGGCTGTCTTATCGAGGGTACCGTAGAAAACAGTGTCGTCGGACGTGGCTGTACGATCAAGGAAGGCGCTGTAGTGAAGAATTGCGTGATCTTGTCTGATGTAACCATCGGTGCAGGCGTACATGCTGAAAATCTTGTTATCGACCGCAATGCGAAGCTTACGAAGGTGAAGGAAGTTGTTGCCGGTGAAGACGATCCGCACTATGTAAAACGGTATGATGTGATTTAAAAATCAAGGATAAAGGAGGGGCTCATACTGATATGGGTCCTTCTTATCTTTCGGTCCATTCCCCATCAGAAAAGACACAGCTACCGTTTCCGTCATCTCAACGTCATTATAATGGCCGCCCACAGGCCATACTTATTCTTTATGATCCATGTGTCGAAAGAATAACTATTCCATAAACAATCAAATTTATTTTTTCTATAAATCCAAATACATTCTCAGCAAGCTCCCGCGAAAAGCCTTTCGAGTATAAGATTTTTCTCGGGCTGTTATTTTTGTACCCGGCTTTACATACATTTAAAGATGAGCATATGATCCCTGATGCCCCGGCGGCATCAGGGGCAATTTATCTGTCCCGAATTGCAGTCAAAGACACAGCTGCAAACAACGGGCATCAAACTTACAACGCTGCAGTACAGCAAATTATTCGACCCTCGCGGGCGTCGCCAAATGTGCATGCAAACATGCCCGCCCGGCTCGGTACCCGCGGAAATAAAGGAGAGTGCGCCATGCAAAGATACGGCTACGGCTACGTCAGAGTCTCCACGGACAAACAGGAAGAATTATCTCCCGATTCCCAGGAAAAACTTATCCGTGAATATGGAAAGAAGAATAATATCATCATCTTAAAAATCTACAACGAGATCGGCATCTCCGGCCGGTCTGCCGACAAGCGCCCTGCTTTCCAGGAGATGGTAGCTTCTGCCAAGTCAAAAGAACATCCCGTCGATGCGATCCTCGTATGGAAGTACAGCCGTTTTGCCCGGAACCAGGAAGAGTCTATCGTCTACAAGTCTCTCCTGAAAAAGCAGAACAATGTAGATGTTATCAGCGTATCGGAGCCTCTGGTAGACGGTCCCTTCGGTTCCTTGATCGAGCGAATCATCGAATGGATGGATGAATATTACTCCATCCGTCTGTCCGGCGAAGTATTCCGAGGAATGAAAGAAAACGCCATGCGCGGTTCTTTCCAGGCTCGCCCGCCGCTCGGATACCGGATAGCAGAGCGGGGCAGGCCTCCGGTTATCGTCCCCGATGAGGCTGACATTATAAGGACAATCTTTCATAAATATGCAAACGAATCCATGAGTTTTTTCGATATAGCCAGATACCTCAACTCCCTGGGCTATAAAACAACCCATAACAAACCCTTTGAGCGGCGCTCGATCGAATATATCGTCCAGAACCCAATCTACTGCGGCATGATCCGCTGGAACCGGACACAAAATGCCACCAACGAAATCAAAGACCGGGACGAATGGATCATCGTTGACGGTGAACAGGAGCCCATCATATCCAAAGAGCTTTATGAAAAAGCTCAGGAGCGTTATAAAAGCACCTGCAATCCTAAAGGCTCCCGCCCTTCTTCCACTTATAAGCACTGGCTCTCCGGTTTGATCAAATGCCCCGTCTGCGGACGGACACTTACCGCGAGCACACTGCACAGGAAAAACGGAGAGCCTTATTCTTACTTTTCGTGTTATGGATACAGTAAAGGAAAATGCAAGAAACCAAACGGTATAAGTTCACTGGTGGTGGAACGGGAAGTTCTGCAGTGCTTCAGGGAAGTTCTTGATACCGGAAATATCGAGTACGAGCTTAAGCATTATGAGACAACCGAGATCATCGACGAACAGCGTGTGATCAACGAACGTATCAAAGGACTTGTACATAAAGAAGAACGTATCAAAGCTTCCTACCGGGAAGGCATTGACACCCTCGAAGAATATAAAGAGCACAAACAGCTTATCCAGGAAGAACGGAACCGGCTCACTGCACAGCTTAAGGAGCTATCCCGCACTCACGCCGAGAAGCCGGAAGATATCTCCCATGCGTTACTTCAGAAAGCAGGCAATGTATATGCCATCTTAACGTCCGACCGCTATCCTATCGCCCAAAAAAATGATGCCTTAAAGCAGATTGTTGATAAAATCATCTATGACCGGACAACTGATATGCTGAAAATCTATTATTTTTACTACACCTAAAGTCAAATGTGCATCCAAATACAAGGTGAGCCCTTGAGGCGAGGGGAGGGAGCCTGAGCCATGCCCACCCGACTCATTGCCGCGGGAAGAAAACAACAGAAATCCCATATTATGGGGATTTCTGTTGCTTTATCAGTTGTTGCAAAAAGGATGACCCAGTGGGGCTCCAAATCCCTGGGCGACCAGGGCTACACCCCCATCCAGATCCTCCGCTACTATTACGGGGACAACATGTACATCAACACCGCCGAAGCCATCTCCGGAATTCCCGCGTCCTGGCCCGGCTACAACTTAACCCAGGGCTCTACCGGAAGCAAGGTGCGGCAGATGCAGGAACAGCTTGCCGTCATCTCCGGCGCCTACCCCGCCATTCCCAAAATCGCTGCCGACGGCATCTTCGGCCCTGCCACCGCAGCCGCAGTGAAAAAATTCCAGTCCGTATTCGGGCTGCCCGCGACCGGAATCGTGGATTACCCTACTTGGTATAAGATATCGGAAATCTACGTGGGCGTCTCAAGGATTGCGGAGCTGACCTGATACCGTCTCCACTGTTCCCGAAAGCAGGTGGTACGCTGAAGGTTCCAAAAGGTTTGCCGATAAGTGCAGGGCATGGCAGCCGCCATGCCCTAAACATGCCCTAAAATACCAGTTCCTGCTGCTCGATCACTTCAATCTGCGACACTACCATCGTATCCGGCTCGTCGCCCCGCATATGCTCCGCCCGCAGATACTGCATGCCGCCCCTTAGGCTTGCCGCGATCAGGTTCAGCACATAGATATTGTCAAACCGGTTGTAGATAGATTCGCCGCCGAGGCCGGTCAGGCAGATCATCTGCGTGTTGGTCTTCTCCGCCACATCCATGAGCGGCTTAAGAAGGTGGGAAGCGTTAGTCTGGGCAAATGGATTGTCCATGATCAGAACTTTCCCCTCGTTCCTGTCCGCGAAGATGTCCGTATCGTCCTTCCTCATATAATAGAGCAGGCTTGACAGGATGACAAACGCCGACAGAAAGCCCTCGCCGCCGGAGTTTCTCGCCACCTCCGCCCAGGTAATGGGATATTCCCGCTGCTCCTCAATCTTGTAGAGCCGTATCTGCACATTTCCGATGCCGATGACCGTATCGTACAGATTCTTTGTGGTAATCTGGATGCCGAAATATTCCTGGGCATTCTCGTTCTGCTCAAACAGCTCCAGGCCCTTCTGGGTCACCTTGTCAATCAGATCCTGGAGACGGATACGGTAGAGATTTTCATTCTCTTCCCACTCCGGAAGCAGAATTTTTAACATCTTCACCGGACGATTCCGGATGGTTATGGTCGAATTGCAGTCAATCTTCCCCAGGTTCCGGTGGACCTCCTTTACATAATCCTCGAAAAGTCCCGCGATATTATTCTTCTCCTGTTCTACCAGAGACACATCTACCTTGAGCTTTTCCATCAGGCTGTCATAGGACTGTATGGTCGTAGAAAGCTGCAGGAGTACCTGGGATGCATCGTCGGTAAGCTCTAGCATAGCCTCCAATGGCTTCTTATAAAAATCCTCCTGAAAATCTTCAAGCCGCACGATACGATTGAGTACATGGGTAAGGCGCTCCTTCTCCTCCTGGCGCCTTCCCATGCTCTGGTTGTAGTCCCTGATAAGGATCCCTTTGAATTCCCGCAGCTTCCGTCCGTCCATAGCTGCAAAATCCTGCTCCCACTCCACTTCCTCTGCTATCTTAAACACACTGTACTCTGACAGCGCGGTCAAATTTTCGTCATAATTTTTCAGGCGCTCTTTAAGTCTCTCCCCCTGGCGGTGAAGCTCTTCCCTTTCATAAGCCAGCTTGTTTTTCCGGGCCGCGAAATTAAGATTCTGGATCTTATCCTCAGGAAGGGGCGTATCCTGCCCGCATTCCTTAAGCATCTCCTTTTTACGGTCGTCCTTTCTCTGGAGCGTCAGGGCGATCTTTTTATCCTCCTCATTCCACAGCCGCTGCTTTAGCTCAATCATATCCTGGCGCTCCTTTAACATGCTCTCCTGATGCTTTTCCTCCTTGCGGCTGTATCTTATGCCTTCCCATTCATCCGCCTTAAGGCCGTATTTTTCCTTAAGGCGCACAAGCTCATCGGATATATTCTGGCAGCGCCTTGCGGCTCTTTGCTCCTGATCTTCCAGCTCCTTTAACTCCTGGGACATGCTCGTGGTGATGGCAGCGTAGCGCGCCTCGATCTCCCGGACATCCGAAGCGTCCATATCCAGCACCGTTGCGTCCGCGTCATGGCCATCTGCCGTCTCCTCTTTGTGTTCTCCGCCTTCTTTCAGGAAACCCGCCCATATATCTATGTTTCCGGCTTTGAGGATGTCTGGCTTAACCGCATCTTTGGGGAGGCTCTGGTAGCGCTCGTACCTGCGGATATTTTCCCGGAGCTTTTCCTGCTCTCTGATCAGGCTGTCCTTCCTGGCCTCCTTCGTCCTCTGCTCATCTAAGAGCCTTTGTTCCCTGCTTCTTGACAGCTTCTGGCGTTCCTCAAGCTTTTCCTTCTCCCGGCGGCACCTGAAAAGCTCTCTCCTGCTGGTCTCGTAGGCTTCATAATCCTGGTAAAGTCTCTGAAAGTCTTCCAGCCTCCGCTTCTGGCGCTCGATCTCTTTTTCCGCCCGGCGGATATCCTGCTCCCGCTTCTCGGTTTCTTCCCGAAGCTTTGAAAGATTACCGGCGGTCTTTCTGAGACTTTCTTCCAGCGCACCGATCTCTGCTTTAAGCTTCTCTATCGTATTCCCATTCTGTTCCCAGCTAAGCTTGTCCACCCGCTGATTTTTCAGCTGCTCCTGCCGCTCAAAATATTCTTTATACTCTGTCCGGCGGACGGCGAGCACTTCCTGTTTCTTCTGGATCTGGCGCTCCTTCTCCTCCACGAGGAGCTTTAACTTCTCCTCATTTAACAGATTTTCGTTGAACAGCACATAAAAGCTTACGCTGGAGAACATCTGGACACCGCCGCCGTCTGACTCTCTTTCCTCTTCTAACATCTCCCTTAAGACAATGGGGATCGGGGTGGAGGTATAAAGCTCCTTTCCGCTCCCGGACAGCTTTAAAAGCTCCTGCTCCGACAAGATCAGGGCATAGGGAAGAAACGGGTTGTTCCTTACCAGCTTCTGGTTTTTTTCCTCGGAATAACCGTTTTTCCGAAGCCACTCCATACCGTACACCACATGGATGCCGAGATTTTCAAAGCCGGTCTTAAGCTCCTCGTTAAGCTCCAGCACCTTCCCCTGGGTCAGCCGCTGATATTCCTTCTGGAGGGCGTCTTCTTCTTTCTCAAGATTCCTCCGGATGCTGTCGATCTCGATGAGCTTTCTCTCCGATACACGGAGGATCTCCTCCCGCTCAAAAAGCAGGGCATCCTCAAGGTTCAGATACCGAAGGATCACCCGGCGGCCTTCAAGCTCTTTTTCATAGTCTTCCCGAAGCTTTTGCTGCCCCAAAAGCTCGGCGCCCTTTTTGATCTTTTCTGTGCGCATATCCTCGAGACTACGCTCCATGCTCTTTCTCTTCTCCCGGTCCTGCTCCTGCTGCCTTCTCATACTAAGCCGCCTTCGGCTCTCCTCATTAAGCTCCTTTTCGTAAGCAGCCCGTTTAATATCCATAAGCCCCGGCTCGTACTCCCCGAGGATATTGCGTGCCAGCTCCTCTTCGTAGCGCTGGTTATAATCCTCCTCCCGCTCATCGTAAGCTTCCGTCCTGCTCTTTAGCGCGCCCTCTCTCGATGCATTCTCATAAAGCTCCTGGGAAAGGTCGGCAAGCTTCACCCGTTCGCGGATAAGCTCCTCTAAGATCTCGCGGCAGTCTTTGTCATTCTGCGCGCACTTTTCCCTGTTCATCCCCATCAGCGCCTCATACCAGCGCCGCAGGGTATACCCGAGATACTTCCGCTCAGGCTCCAGGTCTTCCCCCTTTTTTCTCACCACTTTAAGCCTCTGGCGGACAAGCTCAAGCTCGCCCTCCTCTTCCTTAAAGGTCTTTTCCTGTTTCGCGCACTGAAGGAGACTGAGTGTCTTCCCTATCCGCTCCGCCTCATGCAGAAGCCCCTCCTTCTCACTATCAAGCATATCCCGGTTGCTGATGTGGAACCGGCATGCTTGATCAAGCTTGTGGATCTCGCTTGAGAGCCTCTCGTACTCCACCCGCTCCATCTGCCCCGAGATGTCATCTTCCTTCTCCTTCGTCTGTTCAAGTTCCTTCCCGGCCATGCCGTGAAGCTTGTTTAGCTGCGCGATAAAGCAGGCCACACGATTCTCCTGCGCCCGTTTTTCTTCCTCTGCTTTCTGGTATTCCTGCGCCTTCTCCTGTATCCTGACCGCTTCTTCCTTGAACTTCTGGATGGTATCATACCGCTTGATGCTGGATTTATTCTCCTTATACTGACCCACATATTTTTCCAGTGTATCCTGGAATTCCTTCATACGGTTCTTTTCTTTGTTCAGCTTGCTCTCCACCGCGTCAAGGAACCATTTCTCTACAAGCCCCTTTTCGTCCCGGCAGTCAGAAAAAAGCTCGGACAGGCCGGACTCTTTAAGATTCACCTTCTTGATGATCGTCTCCCATTCCTTGTAGTGGATCTGGTACTCCATCAATTTATCAAAATACTGCCTGGACTGAGCCGCATTGGTCATGTCGTAGCAGAAAAACTTCTTCGTGCGGTCTTTTTTATACCCCTCAAAAAGCTGCCTGCAATCGGCAAAGTTTTTCAGGGTCATCTCTTTTTTCTCTTTTTTTACCACTGGCAGGTGATGGATGTCCTGTTCGCAGGGACCGCTGTATTCACAGATCAGGTTCACTATTTCCAGATTCTCATTATTCCCCTCCGCAGTATCCTGGCTCCTTCTCACCATCATCCCGGTGAGCACATATCCCGCCTGTCCGTCAAGAGCCCATTCTACCAGGATAAACGATGGTTTATTGGTGGTAAAATAACTCTCAAAGGGCCGGTCCTTCGTATCCCGGTATCTCTTGTGCACGAAAGGCGCCGTCATCATCTGCACCAATACAGACTTTCCCCCGCCATTCCTTAAAGACAGCAGCGTACTCTCCCCATTCATATGAAAACATTCATCGCTGATGCGGATCGCATTATTGTTATAGCCGATATTAATAAGACGCACTGTCTGTATCTTACTCATTTTCCGTCACCCCCAATACCCGCAGCACTCTCTGGTAATTGTTCTGGTTCAGCAGATTCCAGTCCATAAAGCTGTCAAGCTTCTTCGTCGTCTTGATCATCTCATCCTGTTCCACATACTCAATAAGCCCCTGCTTTTGCAGGAACAAAAGAATGTGATGCAGGAATCCTTCCTTCGTCGTCTTGGCGCGGGAGCCCTTCTCGTCCGACTTAAGCGCCTCGTACGCTTCATACATGTTGGAAAATGCAATCCCGGCCTGCTCCTCTTCCTCTTCGCCCAAATTCTGTGCACCCTCCTTTAGATGGCCGGACACAAGATTCTGCAGCTCTCCTACCCGGATATATTCTCTCGCCTTACTGCTGCTTCCCTGTCCGTCAAAAAACTCCACCAAAAGCGTCAGGATCACAAACTGGGAGAGATAATAATCCTTGTCTGTAGCTCCTGACCTGCAAAGAACAGATTTTAGCTGCGCTTTTGAAAATCCAAGAAAATTATTCTCCTCCTTAGGGATCAGGTAGATGACATTGCCATACCGCTCGATCGTACTTCCCGCAATCTCCCCCTGTGATTTCACCAAATTCTGAACCTCTTCCTCCTCCGTGTACGCCTTATAAAGGAGCATCTCTTCCTCCTCCCGAAGCTCGTGGTTTTCCAGGAGATAATAAAAGATCTCCTGGCTTGCCTTTATATCATCCAATTCGTAAGCCATAAGCCCTATTCCTTTCGCTCTATCCGTATCGATACATTTGAACAGCGGATGCTCTTCCTTACCCCGTCCTCAGTTAATATACCGTCAAATGATACGGTGCTCCCATCCTCGATACGGTTAACCTCTATCCTCTTGATATCGCTGTTCTCCGGGTACTCCTCCACCAGGTAAAGCAGCATCTCATTGAGCTGGAACTCTCCCCGTCTGTCCTGGATATATTCACTCCGTTCTTTTTTGAGGGCATCGATATCAATCTCCCGGTTTTTTAAAAGTTCCACCATGATCTCCTTAAATATCTCTGCATTAGGGATGAGCTGCTCCTTTTCCTCCCCCGCCCGGTCAAGCCGCATGCCAAGCTCCTTAAGCGTAAGCTCTCCCCTGCCCTTGGTCTCCCTTAATAGAAAGCCGAGGCTGGTCTCATACCGCTTAAGCTTCCTTTTCTGGCGTCTCTCCTGCTCAATCTGCCATCCTTCTTCATCAAAATCAAGAGCCTCCTGGGTATCCTCCTCACGCTTCTTCCTCACAGGACGCTGGAGCTGGAAGGCTTTATTCAGGTTGTACGTCTTGTCCGCCTCCCGCCCAAAAAGCGGTCTGAGGAAATAATCCAGATTCTCAAGGGCCTTTGGATTTTCCAAAACCTTGTCATAAAGCTCCGCCCGCAAAGAAAACCGCTTGATAAAAGACATCTGGATCAGCTCCTCAAGCTCCTTTGTATATAAAGCTTTCAAGTCAAAATGACTCCCCAGTATCTTCTGATGCTCATCAATGGTGCGGTTTAAATAGCCTTCAATCTCCCGCAGATAATTAAGCTTTTCCTCGTCCTTTGCACTCAGCCTCTTTACGTCGATATTCTCCTGCTCAAGCTCTTTTACACGGCTCTTTACCCGGTCTCTGTAATTCTGGAATTTTTCTTTCGTCTCCTCGATCGTCAAGAGATTTTCTTTCAGGATATCCCCATAGTCCTTTACCGAATAATTCAGGGCATTGCGCCGGATCTTTCCCATAGCCTCCTGAATCTTCTGAAGCTGGATGCGCAGCAGATTGAACACATTTTTAATCTCATCCACTGCTTTGTCATAGCTTTGCTTCTCCAGATGCATCTGGAAGATCATCTCGTGGATGGTCAGCTTCATATTATTCTCAATCTCAAGAGTTGCCAACATCAAGTTATACCCGTCGTCGGTCAGATAATAGGACGTCCGCTTAAGCTCCCTGTCTATGTATACGATCCGATTGGCAACATAACTGATATGCATACTCTGGTATCCGTTCTTTCCAAAATCAAACCCGTCAAAATGCATGACTTTGCCTTCATTTGACAGCACCACATTTACAATAAAATCTCCCAGCTTTCTGCAGTCGTCATAGGTCATATCCTTCCGGAAATACTGCATATTGATGGTATCAATATAAGCTCCGATATCATCCATCACACAGTTTTCCTCCTTCAAGGACTGCTCCATAATATAGAGCATCACCGCAAAGATCACATTGAGCTGCTCATCAAGCCTCTGAAAGCCGTACTGCTTCCAAATCGTCTTCTGGGCACTGTTTTGTATGATCAGTGCATAAAGACCTACATTCTTCATCCTTCTGGGAAAATGTTTCAAAAATTCATACTGCATCTTTTTTCTTTTTCCTCAACAAATCACCGGTAAAAATCCGATATATTCAGAATCTCCTGCGGGATATACCTTCCGCTCTCCAGCACTTTTCGCATCCGTTCTGCAAACTCCCCGGGAAAATGCCGGAAAAATTCACCGCTTATCTTTCGGTTCTGCTGCTCCTTCGTCTCCGGCAGGCTGTCTGTCCCTTTATCCTCCGCCTTCTCCAGCATCCGCTCATACGCCCGGATAAAGGGCACGATCTCCCACCTCTCTTTAAACAGGTCTGCCAGATGTTCATAGATTCCAATCCCCTCATAATCCAGATCCCCGAAATAATAGATCCCATTCTCCCCGTCCGTCATATAAGGCTCCACACAGATATCGAAATCCCCGAACCGCTTAAGGATCCCCTTCCCCGCGCCGTAGATCAGCGTTCCTGCGGGCATACCGAAGATATACTCATTTCCCTCGAGCAAGTATCTGCGCATGCTGTAAAAGGTATCCTTATTCTCCAGGATCAACAGGTTCTGAGGCGTCTTTCTTGTGTGGGAATAGTAGGCTAACGGCTCGCTGGTCCCGTAGATATGAAGGAAATCCTCCGTGAGATTGCAGTGCTTTAGCACCGCCTTCCCCTGTTCCCGCGAAAGGAACTTCTCCCGTCCCCAGATCTCAAAGCTCCGTTCATTTACCGACACCGGATAGTCAAGCTTTTCCCTGTCCTGCTTTAAGTAATCACTGAGCTTTATCACCCACGTCCGCTCCCGCCTGTAGCTTTCGGGATGCGCCAGATAATAATCCACGGCGATCAGCGGATGCAGACGGTACTTGATCTCCTCCTCAAGCGCCTGGTAATCCTTCTTCGGCTCCAAAAGCCAGTACTCCCGGAAAAGCGCCGGCTTTTTCCCGTTAGTCTTTGATGCCTTCAACGGCTTGATCTTTCCCTTTTCCATCAGCCCTGTCACGTACTCATACTGCTCCCTGTAGGAAAGCTCTCCCTTAGCCAAAACTAACTGCTCCAAAGATATCCGCTTCATAAAAGTTCCTTTCCCTGCCAGAAATCATTCTCTGCCAGCATACTTATTGTAACACTTTCTGACATTTTTCTCCATAGTGAAATCTTAACCCGACTAAACTTACCAGTAAACTACCAGAATATGCATACATTTTTTTCATTTGGACAAAAATATCCGTAATTGGACGAATCCAAATGCCAAAATAAAAAGCGAGGTATCATCATGATGGAACAGAAAAATAAGAAAAGACAGCAGAAAAAGACCAACCAGGAGATCATCGATTCCTACGACTATCTGTCCAATGCAGCCTCCATGCAGGACTGCACCGGACTGATCCCCTCTGAGCCGGAGTCCGCGGCGGAGCTTGAGGCTTACGAGGATCTGTATCATTTTCTCCCGCCGAACGGAAATGTATCGAATATTGATTCTGACGAATAAGACTGGGAATAACATCTGGAAGACATAGTATATCCCCGCAGGATCCGGGAATTTTGCCGGCAAATGATCCCTGCGGGGATATTAATGTCTTTTTATGATATTTTCAAGATGATCGTTCAGTGATGTCTTAAATGGTGCCTCTTTCCGTTGTTATGGATTTTCTTGTGCACCTTGCAGTATCTTTTGCAATTGCTTTTTTTCTTATGACGCTTGTGATGGTATGGACAGTACACGCCTTTACTGCCCGTACTGTAGCTGCTGTGATGGCTTCCTGTGTGATGTCCGTGAGCCATGGCCGGCATGCCAAAGCTTCCGGATAACATAACGGCTGTCATCATCACAACAACTGCCTTTTTCCATTTTTTTAATAATCCCATTTGCGCTGCCTCCTTGATCTTGTGTAAAACTTTGTCTTCTATAAATAATACGTCTAAGCTTTCTTAATCCTTGCAAATAAAATTATTTTTTTACCGCCTGGATATCAATGCCCATGCCGGTGATGCCTCCCATGGCCTTTACCGCTGTCACTGTCTTCCTCATATCCGCCGTTTCCATTCCCATGCCCATGCCCTTTGCAGGTCTCAATCCGGTCTTCGATCTCACCCATGGACATACCGTGGCAATCCTCCACGGTAACGGATTCATCATACCGAGAAAGTTCAAGGCACACCCGGTATTTCCCAAAAGACATGGACTGCCGGTGGGCCTCTTCCCTGCAGGTCAGATCGCTCGTATAAGTTCTCGCACCATACCTTCCGGTAAGCTCATCTTCGCGGATCTCCTCCAGGATCTTCTCCCGGCTATCCGAGATAACTGTGATAAACACCCGGGAATCTTCGGCCAGATACCCCAGGTAACCCTCATCCGCAAGAAGCCGCCGGATCGCTTTAAGATAAGGGACATGCTTTAGTGCCGCCTGCTTGAGAAGCCCCTCTCCGTCCCGGTTATAGGCGTCCACCTCCACGACTCTGCCGAAGCGGTTTACACCAAGCTCCACGGAAGGATTCACATCTATACTGATGTAGGAGACAGGGCGTTTATATATCGTATATCCCGCTGCTGTCAGCATCAGGCATAAACATGCCGCCGCGAGAGCGTACCTGCGTATCCGCCTGTCCCGGACGCGCTTTCGCTGCTGCCGCAGATAATCCATCGTGCTTTTCTTAAGCTCCTCTGACGCCCGGATATCCTTCATACTTTCATGGATCCTGTTCATGCCCACTCACCCCCTAACTTCTCCTTAAGAAGCTCTCTGGCTCTTGAAAGCCATGAGTATACTGTATTTTCCTTTTTTCCGAGGACTCTGGCAATCTCCACTGCGGAATAATCCTCATAATAATGCAGGTAGATAACGTTTTTGTACTTTTCCGGGAGGGAAAGGACCGCCTGCAAGACCTCCGAAGCTGTCTCGTCAACAACCCCACTCTCCTCTTCGATCACATCAAGAGGCACCCATTTCCTGCGCGAAGCGTACCGCAGATGATCCGTACACGCATTGATCGTCACCCGCGCAAACCACGCCTTCTCGTGCTCCCCGCTCGCAAAAGACTTATCGCTGAGCAGATATTTTAAATAGACATTCTGGAATACGTCCTCTGTGTCATATCTATTTTTCAAATGCAAAAAACATATTCTCCTGACCATATCAGCGTAAGCATCCATGGCCATACTTAATTCTTCCTCACTCCTCAACGCAGCTCCCTCCCTCACCCGCAGCCATATCTTACGTATTAACCTAGACCAGATCCTTCTTTTCTGCACCGCAGATGGACAGCGCGGCAAACGCTAAGGAGACCGCGGTAAGCACCGCCGGAAATACCACATTTTCCCTCAGGGTAAAGTCACCCACATTTGCCTGCGTAAGGAAGATCAGCAGGAATGAGGTGACGACCGCCGCCTTTGAGGACTTCATAACAAGCCCTGCAAACAGCGCGATAAAGCTCATGCTTACAATCACTGCGGATGTTAAGATAAGCTGGACATAGAAGGATACGCTGCCCGGATGAACATCAATGATGAAAGATGACGGCATCACCTTTGCCCCCATAAACACGCACAGGCAGATCAAAAGCTTTGTAAAAACAAGCGCCGCGAAGTTGAAGCTCCAGACCGCGATCATCTGGGAGGCCAGTATCTTCTGCCGCCTGATGGGATAGGAAAACATCAGGTTCATGGTCCTGTTTTGGTATGCGTTTACGATAAAGGACGAGAGCATCACGCTGGTATAGACCAGAAATGCCATGCTGGTAAACAGCTCGATCGGCGCGGAGATCACTTCCATCCCCGGCGCTGCGTCAAGCATCCCGTCCGGATCGTCAGCAATGCCGAAAAACGCCAGGGCAAAGATGAATAAGCCAAGCAGCACCGCCATAATGACTGCGCCCCGGATATATTTCCCGATATTATTCTTCTTCCATTCAAGTCTGATCAATTTTAACATAATGTTCCCTCCTTCGCTGTCACTTTCAAAAAATAATCCTCCAGGCTCTCCGCGTGCCGGCTGACGGTAATAAGCCCCGCGCCATTTGCCGCAAGCTCCTCCGCAATATCCCTGGTAGTGATCCCGCTGTCGTAAATGCGTACTTTTCCATCATCCACGACCTTGAAGTTGCCGGCCCCAAGCTTATCCGCAAGCACGTAAACCGCCTTGTTCGTATCCTCCACCGTAACTTCCACGTAAGCCGTATTCATCTCGGTAATCTCTTTCATGGAGATTTCTTTTACAAGCTTCCCTCGGCTGATCACGCCCACCGTATCGGCAATGCTCTCAATCTCCGGAAGCAGATGGCTGGAAATCATCAGGGTCATGCCGTATTCTGTGCAGAGCATCCGGAACAGGTCCCGGATCTTCTTCATGCCCGCCGGATCCAGTCCATTGACCGGCTCGTCGAGGATCAGAAGCTCCGGCTTGCAGAGGATTGCCCGGGCGATTCCCAGGCGCTGGCGCATCCCGAGGGAATAGCTTTTGACCGGTCTGTCCGCCGCCTCCGCAAGATCCAGCATCTTTAATGCCTCTTCTACACTGCCCTTGCAGTAATACCCCATGTATTCGCAGTGGAGCTTAAGGTTCTCCCGACCGCTTAGATGGTCGTAAAAGGTCGGGAATTCGATAATGCTCCCCATACGCTTCAGTACCTCGTAGGAATCCTTCCGCAGAATACTCCCAAAAAGCTCCACTGTGCCGGTCGTCGGCTTCCAGAGATTCGTAAGCATCTTCATCACCGTCGTCTTTCCGGCTCCGTTAGGCCCTAAAAACCCGTAGATCTCGCCTTTTTTTATATGGATATTCACATTGGCAACCAGTTCTTTTCCATCTATCGTCTTGCCCAGATGGTCCGTCTGTAAAATATATGACATATTTTTTGCCTCCTTCCTTTTATGAATACCATTATAGCGGGATGGATTTTCAAAACTCTTGACAAATTCTTACGAATTTCTTTCACCGCAAATTTAATCGTTTATCTTGTTCAGTTTCAGCGTAAATGCCGTCCTCTTACCGGGAATGCTGCTTAACGTAAGCTCTCCCCCCAGCCTTCCGGCAAGATTCTTCGCGATGGTAAGCCCAAGGCCGTTCCCCTGTATCTCCCGGTTCCTTGAGTCCTCCATCGTATACAGCCGGTCAAAGACATTTGCCGCAAATTCCTTCGCGATCCCCTTCCCCTTATCGACCACATCTATGTATACACTGTTTTCATCCTGGCGCAGAAACACGCCCAGGTATTTCCCGTCGCTACCATAACGGATCACATTGGACAGCAGGTTATACAAAATTCTCTGCAGGGCTTCCCTGTCGCCCTGCACATATACCGCAGCCTCGGGAATAGAAATTTCCACCTCGAAGTCCTCTTTAAGAAGCATCTCATAAAATTCCAGCACATTCTCCCGGCATACCTCGCAGATATTCAGCCGGCGCAAAGCGATGTCCGTATCCCCGGCCTCAATCTTCGCCAGCGTGAAAAACTCATTGACCATATCCATGATCTGCTTCGCCTTCTCCTCTGCTTTCTGCAGCATCTCATCGTCCTTACGGTCAAGGCGCATGATCTCAAGATACCCCAGGATGACTGTAAGCGGTGTCTTCATATCGTGAGATATGTTGGACAGCATCCTTTTCGAGGCGATCTCCTCCCGCCTTACGTCCGCCCGGATCTTCTGACGCTCATTCAGCAGCCTGTTGATCTGCGCGCCCAACTCCTTAAGGACAGGATTTCCGGTAAAAACCATCACCTTCTCATCACTGTCCGTCTCAAGGATTTCCTCTATCTTTCCATTGATCTGCTTAAGCTTCGCCTGTGCCCCCCTGCCAAAGGCAATCCGCTGGTAAATGATCACAAGAATCAGGATAACCACAAAAACAGCCAGAAAAAACAGGATTGTCTGATCACTCATCTTTCCCTTCTCCTAACTTGTACCCAATCCCCCATACCGTAACGATATACTGCGGCTTGCGGGGATTGTCCTCTATCTTGTTCCGCAATCTGCTGATATGGACGTTCACCGCATTTTCATCCCCGAAGTAGGCATCCTGCCACACAAGGGAATAAATCTGCTCTTTCGTATACACCTTCTTCGGGTTCTTTAAAAACAGCTTTAAAATCTCATACTCTTTCGCGGTAAGCTCGATCTCCCGGCCGTCCTTTGTCACGGCGTAAGTGTCAAGATGCATGATGAGGCTGCCTTTTTTAAGCGTCTCCTCCTGACCTGCACCTCCGAACCCGCACTGTGCGTACTGGGTGCTCCTTCTGATATTAGCCTTGATGCGTGCCAGCACCTCCGTGACAGAAAAGGGCTTTGTGATATAATCATCCGCACCAAGGCCCAGCCCCAGCATCTTATCTGAATCGGTGTCCTTGGCGGAGATAATGATGATCGGGACGGTATGATGCTCCCTGATCCTTTCCATCACCTCCATGCCGCTCATCTTCGGTATCATCAGGTCGAGAAGAACCAGGTCAAAGGTATCTGAAAAAAACTTCCCGCAGGCACTCTCCCCGTCAAAAGCCGTCTCTACTTCATAATTCTCCGTGAGGAGGAAATTGCGGAGCATAGCGCTTATCTCTCTGTCATCCTCAACCAGCAAAAGCTTACTCATCCTTTGTCTCCTTCCTTTTTAATCCCTAGCTGCCTGTCCCGGCTGTTAGCTCTTTCTTAATTTCATCCTGATGCGGGATCCGTTTCACGTAGCAAAAGGTTCCGCTTTTATACGCTCTGCCCTGTCTGAATCATGATTCCGCCTGCATTTTTGACTGCTGCCTCAAGCTCTATCCGCTCCGTTTTAAGCAGTTCCATTCCTTCTTCAATGGCAGTATTTCAGCAGACAATTCCCCATATCGATGTTTGTTTTCCTCAAAGATATTCTTTACCTCTTCATATTTTAATGAGCCTTGATTCATCTTCCGTTGTGGCTTTTCCCGCATAGCCACGCGTGTATTTCCAAATGCATCTTATCGACCAGCTCAACGACTGTTGTCGAATCCTTTCCGCCGCTGTAGCCAATCACCCATGGACGATTATCGGATTGGTACACATACTGTATCTCTTCAATCAGTTCCTCCCGGGTGTTTTCATTAAAATAACTGTTTGCTGCCGTCATCATTCCCCTGGTTTTGAACTACCTTTAAAAGTTCCAAAACCAGCTTCCTTCCTTTTTCGTCCATCCCATTGAGAGAATTTATTATTCTTTGCTGCAGTCCATCGGAACCTTCCTTGCCGACAAACTCCCGTCCTACCAATTGATCCAGGGTAATACCATAGATATCCGCGGTCTGCATAAGTAATTCGATATCCGGCGCAGATTTGCTGTTTTCTATATTGCTTATAATTTGCTGCGAAACATTCAGCTTCTCTGCCAGCTCTGTCTGCTTATATCCATACTGTTTTCTCAACTTTGCTAAATTCTTCCCCAAACTCTTTTCACCTGCTGACCGCTTATCCTGTTTTTGCATCTGCTTATACCTGCCTAACAAACAACATTTAAGGCCCACAAAACCGCAAGCCTTATAAATTTGCATAGTTTTCTGGCTATTAAGTTTATCATATTCTTTGCATTATTACAATGAAAATTTGTATAAAAGCCAATAACAGCCATGATTTTTATATTAAATACAAATATTCCGTTAGTTGAAGGGTAAGAAAGGGAGAAAACAACCGTGATTTGTAAACCTGCGGAAATGAGTTGCCCTCCAATAAGCCCTGCCACTCTGACCGCTGCTCCTGCGCTCAATGCGGCGAGTGATCACCGCATTACACTATAAAAACATTATGAAAAGATTGTAAACTTACTATTTTATGTAGTATACTTGAAAGTGGATTTATCCATGCAGGTTTACAAGATTTTTCTAAAAGTACAAGAGGAATGAGAGATGAAAATAGGATTTGATAACGAAAAATATTTGAAAATGCAGTCTTCCCACATCAAGGAGCGCATCGGCAAATTTGACAACAAGCTTTACCTGGAGTTCGGCGGAAAGCTCTTCGACGACTACCACGCTTCCCGTGTCCTTCCTGGATTCCAGCCGGACAGCAAGATGCATATGCTTATGCAGCTTTCTGACCAGGCGGAGATCGTCATCGTCATCAGCGCTGAAGACATTGAAAAGAACAAGATCCGGGGTGACTTAGGTATCACCTACGATGTGGACGTGCTGCGGCTGATGTCCGTCTTTAAAGAACACGGTCTTTATGTGGGGAGTGTTGTGATCACCAAATTCAGCGGACAGGAAAGTGCATGTCTTTTTCAGAACCGTCTGGAAAAATACGGCATCAAAGTGTACCGCCACTACCCCATCTCGGGGTATCCTTCCAATGTCCCGCACATCGTGAGCGAGGACGGCTACGGGAAGAATGACTATATCGAGACCTCCCGTCCGCTGATCGTCGTAACTGCACCGGGTCCCGGAAGCGGCAAGATGGCCGTCTGTCTCTCCCAGCTCTACCATGAGCACCGGCGGGGCATCTGCGCAGGCTATGCCAAGTACGAGACATTCCCCATCTGGAACATCCCGTTAAAGCATCCGGTGAATCTGGCCTATGAGGCCGCTACCGCCGATTTAAACGACGTGAATATGATCGACCCCTTCCATCTGGATGCCTACGGTGAGACCACAGTCAATTACAACCGGGATGTGGAGATCTATCCGGTACTGAACGCTATGTTCAAGCGCATTTACGGGGAAAGCCCCTACAAATCCCCTACCGACATGGGCGTCAATATGGCAGGGAAATGCATCTGTGATGACACCGTCTGCCGGGAAGCTTCCTGTCAGGAAATCATCCGCAGATACTACGATTCCCTGCGAAGACGTCTCATCGGCTCCTGCCCGGACGAGGAAGTCTATAAGGTAGAGATGCTCATGAACCAGGCCGATATCAATGTTCATGACCGGAAAGTCGTAGACGCTGCCATACAGCAGGCTGCAGAGACTGAGGGACCCGCAGCAGCACTGGAGCTTCACGACGGCACCATCGTTACCGGAAAAACATCTAACCTTCTGGGAGCTTCCGCCGCTCTCCTGCTCAACGCATTAAAAAAGCTGGCAGGCATTCCCCATGAACGCCACGTCATATCACCGGAGGCCATTGAGCCGATACAGAAGCTTAAGACTCAGTATCTCGGAAGCAAGAATCCGAGACTCCACACAGACGAAGTACTTATTGCCCTGTCGGTCAGTGCCGCCACTGACGCCACCGCACAGCTCGCCTTAGACCAGCTTCCGAAGCTTCAAGGCTGTCAGGCCCACACTTCCGTTATGGTAAGTTCTGTAGATATCAAGCAGTTTAAAAAGCTATCCATACAGGCAACTTTTGAAGCGATGTACGAAAAAAATACTATATTTTTCATGGGGAAAGGTGTATAATTGGAAAGTATTTTTTTTAAATAACTCGTACACAGCTTTCTAAAGGAGGAGATTATGGCAGTTAAATATGTATTCGTTACCGGAGGCGTCGTATCAGGTCTTGGCAAGGGCATCACCGCAGCGTCCTTAGGGCGTCTTCTTAAGGCGCGCGGTTACAAGGTGACCATGCAGAAGTTTGACCCTTACATCAACATCGATCCCGGAACTATGAATCCGGTGCAGCACGGAGAAGTATTCGTCACCGATGACGGTGCAGAGACAGACCTTGACCTTGGACACTATGAACGGTTCATCGATGAGAGCCTGAACAAGAATTCTAATGTCACCACCGGAAAAATCTACTGGTCTGTTCTCCAAAAAGAGCGCCGGGGAGATTTCGGCGGAGGCACCGTGCAGGTCATTCCTCACATTACTAATGAGATCAAGAGCCGCTTCCACCGCAACCCCGCTGCGAAGGATACAGAGATTGCCATCATTGAAGTAGGCGGAACCGTCGGTGATATCGAAAGCCAGCCTTTCCTTGAGTCCATCCGGCAGTTCCAGCATGAGAAAGGACACGATAATGTCGTCTTGATCCATGTTACCCTTATCCCGTATCTCCGCGCCTCACAAGAGATGAAAACAAAGCCTACGCAGGCCAGTGTCAAGGACCTGCAGGGAATGGGAATCTGGCCAGACATCCTTGTCTGCCGTTCCGAATATCCGTTAGACGACAGCATCCGGGATAAGATTGCGCTGTTCTGCAACGTTCCTTCTAAACATGTCCTCCAGAACTTAGACGTAGAATATCTGTACGAAGCACCTCTCGCCATGGAAGAAGAGAATCTTGCCGGCGTCGTATGCGAATGTTTAAAGCTCGACTGCCCAGAGCCGGACTTAAAGGACTGGCGGGAGATGGTGGATTACCTGAAACATCCGACGACTGAGGTGACCGTAGCTCTTGTAGGAAAATATATCCAGCTCCATGATGCCTACATCAGCGTTGTGGAAGCTTTGAAACACGGCGGCATCTTTAACCATGCAACCGTGAATATCAAATGGATCGACTCCGAGTCTGTCACCGCTGACAATGCGTCTGAACTTTTCTCCGACGTCAGCGGAATCCTTGTGCCCGGCGGTTTCGGTAACCGGGGAATCGACGGAAAGCTTGAGGCCATCCATTACGCCCGCACAAACAATGTCCCCTTCCTGGGTCTGTGCCTTGGTATGCAGCTCTCTATCGTAGAGTTTGCCCGCAATGTCATCGGCTACCGGGATGCCCACAGTGCAGAGCTTGATCCTAACACCAGCCACCCTGTCATCCATATTATGCCGGAGCAGATTGGCATAGAGGACATCGGCGGAACTTTAAGGCTTGGCGCCTATCCTTGTACACTCGATCCGGATTCAAAAGCGTATGAGATGTACAAGACCATGCAGATCAAAGAGCGTCACCGCCATCGCTATGAAGTGAACAATGATTACCGGGATGTGCTGACTGAACACGGCATGAGACTTTCCGGCCTGTCACCTGACGGCAGGATTGTGGAGATGATCGAGATTCCGGAGCACCCGTGGTTTATCGCGACACAAGCCCATCCGGAGCTCAAATCAAGACCCAACAGACCACATCCATTATTCAAAGGTTTTATCGAAGCAGCGTTAAAATTCAGCTTCTGAGCTTCCTATACAAAGTTTTAGGAGCACCGCGTGCGCAGCTTTTGCAGCAGCACGGGACATGCCCGAAGGAGAAAACGATATGGCTTATGAAGAAAGAGTAAAAAACAGTGAACAAAGCTACCGGGTTGCCGCCACGTATCGACTTCTGTGCCTGATTCCGGAAAATACTGAACTTTCTCTCACGGTCTGCGGCATAGAGCGCTGCGCCCCACTACAGTTCTACGGTCTCTGACAAAGAGATGATTACCATCTTTACTTCGTTCTTGACGGTAAAAGAATCTTAAAGATTGAGGACAAGTGCTACTATCCTCATTGGGGCTAGGTATTCGTTGGGCCCCTTGACATAGACATCCACTATTACTGTGATGATACTGAGCCTTGGCATTGCACCTGTCTCTCCACGTCACAGATGATACAAAAAATATAGCTTGCACTAAACCCTTACACGGTTGTATTATGTGAGTAAGTCTTATTGTAGCTAAAGACTACACGATTACTCCACGTTGCTACACACTTTAACACGATTACTACAATACATATAACACTGCCTCTGTCCAACTATACATATGTGCGGAGCGGCTGGATTGATATATATTATGGCATCTCAGAGGGCGCTGGCGGCTATGGCCGTGTGTGGTCTAGTATATCTCGATCAGGCATCGCACTTGCCTACGTCCTAGACTTCGTTAGCTCCGGCATCAATCCTTCAGGCAACGGCGGTCGCTACCATGCTTTCCCCGTCCGTTGCAGGCTCTGTGGTGTTTGTTCTGGTAATGATATGTGTCCTTACTTCCAGCAGAACGTGCCGATATGCGTCAGGGAAGCTAAGAAAGTGTCTCTAAAACGACTGGAATGTGGCAGATTGCGTCGGGGAAATACTATTGTTAAACCTTCCATTGCGTCGTTAGCTCACTCAAAACAAAAGCCCATTGATATGATACCTCAAAATCCTTCCGTAAAAAGCTTAACAAAGCAGGGATGAGACAAAGCATGT
>CANAPP010000024.1 GCA_947363565.1 uncultured Lachnospiraceae bacterium
GTACTTTGGAGTAGACATATCCATTTTTTCATTGTATTTTGCGGAAACTCAAGAAAGCAGATAGGCGAAAGAAATTAAAAAAATAAATCCTCAACTGCAAATCCCGTATCCGTTAGAATGAAGGGGAAAATATTGTGCCAAAGGAGGTCAGATTACATGAATACGATCACACAAAGTACCCTGTTATCATTCGGGCAAAGTCTGTATGACAACGAGAAGTCCGAAGCTACGGTCGCAAAATATGTGTTTTGCGTGGAACGGATGATCAAGGAGCTGTCCGGCAGGGAGTTAACAAAAGAGTTTCTCCTTAAGTACCGGGACGGGCTGATGCAGAAGTACAAGCCCCAGACAGTAAACGGAAATATTTCGGCGATCAACGCTTTCCTGGATTTTTGCGGGCTGACAGATATGAGGCTTAAGCTTCTCAAAGTGCAGCGGCAGGTATTCCTTGAGGAGGAAAGGGAGCTGTCTAAAGAGGAGTATACACGTCTTCTTGTGGCGGCGCGCTGCCGAGGTGATGAACGGCTGTACTTGCTCTTAGTGACTTTGGGCAGCACGGGTATACGCATCAGCGAGCTTTGCTATATCACTGTGGAGGCCGTAGAGAGCGGGCGGGCGCAGATACGCCTTAAGGGCAAAAACCGCACGATAATCCTTCGCAGGGAGTTAAGAAAGCAGCTTCTGGCATATGCGGCGAAACGGGGGATTGAGAGCGGGTTTATTTTCCGCACGAGGAGCGGGAGAGCACTTGACCGTTCGAATATCTGCCATGATATGAAAAAGCTGTGCGCACAGGCACAGGTAGAAACGTGTAAAGTATTTCCGCACAACTTAAGGCATCTGTTTGCGAGAGTTTATTACGGGATTGAAAAGGATCTGGCGCATCTTGCAGACGTGTTGGGGCACAGCCAGATCGAGACTACGCGGATTTACGTGGCAGCCAGCGTGAAAACCCATGAAAAAATTCTTGAAAGAATGGAGCTTATCATCTAAAGCTCCAGGCAAAGAGGAGTATCACTTTCCGGAATCAATTCCCTTCTATTTAGAAAAGGAACTGTTCCGGAAAGGCAGTCAGTACCTGCGGGAGTTTGTTTTATGATGCCCCGTCTCGTTTGAAGATTACATAAAGGGTCTTGAAAAGGATCTTGCAGTCAAGACCGAGAGACCAGTTTTTTATGTACTCAGTATCTAAACGTACCACCTCATTAAAATCCGTGATCTTGCTCCGTCCGCTTACCTGCCACAGTCCGGTAATACCAGGTTTGATCGCCATCCGGATTCTGTGGTGCAGGTCGTAAAGCTCCCATTCATCCACGGTAGGAGGACGCGTACCTACCAGGCTCATCTCCCCTTTCAGCACATTCCAGAACTGCGGAAATTCATCCAAAGAGGTTCTTCGGATAAAATGCCCGATTCCACCGGGACGGCCGTGCCTGTTTTTCTTTCCGCTTCCGATGATACGCGGGTCACAGTCCATTTTAAACATAAGAGGACTCCCCTGTATTTTATTCTGCTTGAGCAGTTCCTTTTTTCTCTGCTCTGCATCCAGATACATGCTTCGGAACTTATACAGCTTGAACTGCCTGCCGCTGCGACCGATCCGAACCTGCGAAAAGAATACAGGACCCGGCGATGCGAGGTAGATCAACGGCCCGATGATCAAAAACAGGACAGCCGTGATCAGACATCCCACAAGGCCGCCGGCAATATCCATACACCTCTTGTACAAAACCTGTCTGGGAGAACTCATGCTTATGCTGGTAGTCAGGACAGTCTCGCCGCCCATAAGTTCCACCTGCTGAAGTCCTTCCTGGATATTTTCTATTTTTGACAAGGTCAGATGTACGATAATCCCCATCAAGATAAAAGAATCGATCAACTCTCTCGGATAAGCAACCGTATTCGGAACTTTGATGAACACCTCGTCTACCCATTCATGCCGCACATAATCTTTTACGCTTTCTATAGAAGCAACAACAGGGACATCCCCGATCTGCTGTCCGGTCATATCCTTATCAAGGAAAACGATTCCGGATATAACAAAGTCTTCATAGGAAGTATCCTTAAGCCTTAAAAGCACTTCCTGTGCCAGCTCCGATACTGTGACAACGATAAGGGAACGCCTTCCCCGGGATGACATTCCTCTTTTTCTTAGAAACATTTTCCGGAATATGCGCCCAAAGTACAACAGAGCAAAATAAACCACCGCAGTTAAGGGTAAAAGGGCTTCAGGGTGTTCTGCATTCTGTTTTGTCAGAAACAGATGGAGCATTGCGATCAGCATGACTGCACAGACATGCTTAAAAGATTCTTTGAACTCAACATAGTAGCCGCGTTTCAATATGTCCTGAAAAGGATTGATAAAGAAGGTGACTGCAATCTGGCAAAGCATGAAGTTAAACATCTCATTGCGGTACAGTTGGTCGCTGAAGGCTGCCTGGGACTGACAGAAAGCATAAGCAGCCCCGAAAGCAATCTGCATGGATAGCAGATCTAACAGTAGAAAATCCCAGTACCTTAACCCGCCGTAGATCGATCGTTTATACATGATAATCTCCTCCCAGCCTTTTACTTATCTGAAACTCTTCTTTGCAATACGCCCGGCCATCTCCTTTAAAAAATAAAATTCTTTCGTCCGCCGGTAGACAAGAAGATAAGCCCCGTTGGGAATTATCAGGCAAAGCATACATTTCTGCAGAAAACCAAACATACCCTTGCCTGCCGCAAGACATGCAACGCCTGTAACCCCCGCTGCGATAACCGTTACAAGAAGATGCCCCAGATACCGCAGGAAATATCCCCTCACCGGTTCTTTCAAGCCGTGCCGGTAAAGCCCCAGCGGTTCAATCCAAAAAGGCAATGCGATCATGCTGATGAACGTTCCTGCAAGAATCCCGAAAATCCCAAAACGTTTCGCCAGAATCATCGAGATGATCAGATTACAGGGCGGCTCAAGGATGGATTTGTAACGTTCATCCCAAAAAAGTCCCATCGTGCTTTTGGTGTTTGCCACAGGAATCCGCATACAGTTAATATAAAAATTTACTACGATCAGCAGTACCACCGGACCTGGCAGTAGATAATCTTCACTCAGCCAGATACAGATGAACGGATCATAAAGCCACAGCAGACAGATGCTCATCCATCCGAACAGCCAGGCCGAGAAAAAATTAAGGCGCAAAAAAGCAGTCCTTTTCTCCTCCAATGACTCTGTGGCATTGAAGTTTCCAAGAGCCGGTGTAATGGCATTGAACAGCGCATTTATCATAACGTTCAAAAATCCCCGGATCATCGTATAGTTGGAATACATACCCGTGGCTGCGATACCCGCAAACTTTGAAATGAGGATATTATCTGTTCCAAATACTGCCACAGCTCCTATCCGGTGCAAGA
This sequence comes from uncultured Lachnospiraceae bacterium, assembly GCA_947363565.1. Lineage (GTDB taxonomy): Bacteria > Bacillota > Clostridia > Lachnospirales > Lachnospiraceae > MD308. The sequence continues at coordinate 3,394 of CANAPP010000024.1, forward strand.
ACATGGCAGCTACATTGCGGCGGATATCGCAGAGAACCTCCCCAGGCAGAGGCTTTACCCTTTTCTCCCGGAGGTAAGGGTAAAGCCTGTCCGTTTTCACGGAGAGAACCGTATTCTGCAATAGCGTAGCCCCGATTGCGATGAACAGATAATAGACATAACTTCCTGTCAGCATAAGGATACCGATCTGTGCCGCAGTGGCCCCGATCGCCACGGCGGTACGGATCAGGCTGTCAATATACTTTTTCTGATACACGAACAGCAGCGTGGATTTGTATGCAAATAGATAAGACACACTGGCATTCACCACATTTAACACATAGATCAGCGAAAGCTGCGAAATCCCTTCCGGCATCTCTTTCACAAAGAAATCAAGAAAAGGAGTCAGGGCCAATCCGGCTCCAAGAACGATCAGTGCAATGATATAGTATGCACGTCGATAAAGAGCCATAAGTGATTTGATCAGTTCCGTATCTCCTAAGGCTACCGGACGATAAAGACTGTATGTGACCGAGACTCCAAACCCCAACTCTGCCAGTGAGAGCATGGAGAGGATATCGGTAAATAAGCCGCTGATCCCTAAATATTCTTTTCCGAGAAGAAAGACAAATACCCGGCGGGACACAAATTTCAGAACAGCAAGCACAAGCTCACTGACTGCGGCAAATTTCAGATTCTTTACGACGTGGTCTGTCCTGTCCATCCTTAACGCTCACTCCATCTCTCCGATTTTTCCCGATAACTCAGCTCACTGTCCGGCACCGAAAGTGTTTGCCGCACTTGTAAACGGTGCCTGTCCTGTAAAAAACTGCCGTGCTGGCATAAAGCATAAGTATTGCCGCCCCAGTCTTTGCATCCCGGCTAAGAGCAATTGCCTTCCAACTGAAATGTCGGCGGATATGTTTCTGAAAACGTTTGAGCCAGGAAAAAACATGCCCCTTGGCCGCTTTGCTTTCCACCGCCTGCTGGGCAAGACGAACGGCAGCATCCAGCGCGAGCAGTTCAAGCCCGGGAACCATCTCCGGGTAATAAACGGAAGCCTCCGCACAGATCGCGTTGAGGACAGACAGCACTGTACACCGCTTTTCATCAATGCCGCTGTTGATGAGACTTCCCGGACGATAAGCATAGTGGTATAAAGGTTCCGGGAAATAACTGACTTTTTCCGCATCCTTCAGTACTTGATAAAAAAACAAAAGATCTTCACAGCAGAAAGCGCGCCTGTTGAATGGATGTGACTTTACTGTCTCTGTCCGGTAGAGCTTTCCCCAGACATTCCAGAGAAACGGGGTACGGCGGGCCATGCAGCATACCGTTTCTTCCCGGGAATAGGTGCGGGATATTTTTGACTTTTTTATCCAGGTATTCTCGATACCGCAGACGCTGATGTCTGCGTTGTTCTCAATGAGATTGGCATACAGCTTTTCCAAAAGGTCAGGCTCAACATAATCGTCAGAATCGATAAAAGTCACATATTTTCCGTTCGCCCTTATGACCGCCTCATTTCTGGCGGCAGACAACCCCTGGTTCACCGGAAGGTGTACGACCTGCATCCGGGCATCCCGGGCAGCATAAACATCACAGAGCCGTCCGCTTTGATCTGTGGATGCATCATCAACAATGATGACCTCCAGGTTCGGATAAGTCTGGACAGCTATAGAATCCAGACATTTCTCAAGATAGGATTCAACATTGTAGACCGGCACGATAATGCTGATCATCGGATTTTTTTCTTCTGTATTCATCTCGTCCTCCAATGTCTGATTCGTTTTATCTGCTTATAGATAACCGCCATCCCATAGAAGGGTATCTCGCCCGCATATAATATGATTGCGGCGGCCGCCACCTTCCTTTCCCGGCACCGCATAAGGGACTTTCGGCTGATATGCCGTCTGGTGTTCCTGCAAAGTCGTCTTAAGTATCCGAACAGTTGACCGCGGGGAAGGTCTGTCTCCATAGCAAACATAGCCATACGTGTATTCGTATCCAGGGCTATCTGCTGAAAATCAGGCAGCACTTCCGGGAAATGAACGGCAGCATCCCTGCAGATCTGATTGTGGACAAAGAGTGCCGTACATTTCCGGTCACTGATTCCGCTGTGAACCTGACTATCCTCCCGGTTGACATAATGGTACAACTGAGCCGGAAAATAGCTGACTCTTTTCGCGCGCTGAAACACTTTATAGAGGAACAGAAGATCCTCACTGTAAAATACACGCTCATCAAAAGGACAGGCTCTTACCAGCCTGGCATCATAAAGTTTCCCCCAGGGCACAAGATTGAAGGGTGTCCCGCGGGCCAGACAACAGACAGCCTCTTTCCCGGAAAATGTATCCGCCGCTCCGTCTTTTATCCGGATCCCGTCCGCCCCGCAGATGCTGATATCTGCCTCATTTTCCAGAAGTGCGTCATACAGCTTTTCCAAAAGATCCGGCTCTACATGATCGTCCGCATCTACAAAAGAGATAAGCCCTCCTTCAGCCCTGCGGATCCCTTCATTTCTGGCGGCAGACGGCCCCTGGTTTTTCGGGAAATGGATTACCTTTAGACGACGGTCCCTGGCTGCGTAATCTTCACAGACCTGACCGCTCTGGTCTGTGGACGCGTCGTCGATGAGGAGGATCTCCAGATTCGGGTAGGTCTGGGCAAGCAAGGAATTAAGACATGTTACCAGATACTTTTCCGTATTATATACCGGAACGATTACGCTGATCATCGGTTTTTCCTGACGCATACTGTGTGTTCACCTCTTTCTTTACGGAGCTGCCCCTTCACGGCCTGACACCTGCCGGTAATACTCTGCAAGCTGCTTATGCATCCGCCGGATGCTGTATAAATCCTCCGCTTTTTTCCTGTTTGCCCGGGACATGCCTTCAAGCATCTTTGTATCGCTGCTGCAGCAAAGCATCGCTTCTGCCAGCGCGGCAACATCCCCGGGCGTTACCAGGATTCCGTTTTCCGTTCCGACAACCTCCGGGATTGCGCCAACCGCGGTGCTTATAATTGCCTTACCGGCTGCCATCCCTTCTAGGACAGCTACAGGCAGGCCCTCATGATAAGACGGAAGTATTAAAGTCGAAACTTTTTTTAAGTACTTAAGTTTGGCTGTCTCATCAATCCAGCCAGGCACGAGAATATGTTTCTCCAATCCCTTTTTTGCGACCAGCTCCCTGACCTTTTCGACTTCACCGTCCCCGGCTATGCATACGTTAAGCTTCGGATTCTTCTTAATACCTGTCTCCACTGCCTCGATCAGATCGTAGACTCCCTTTCTTGCTCCAAGCCTCCCGAGCATGAGAAAAGAATTGCTGCATTCTTCTGTGTCCGCAATTGCAGTCTGAAACAAGTCTGTATCGACGCCATTATTCAGCACCCGGCAATCGGCAATGGGGAGCCTGTCATCAAGTTCCCTTTTCCACTGCTCAGACAATGCCAGCACCAGATCCGCCTGCCGGAAAAAATCATCCACAACTTGCTTCCGGTGTTTATTAAGACCGTCATAAAAAACAAGGTACTCCGCACCATGGATATGTACGACGGCCTTTTTCCCTTCTTTTTTTATCTTTCTCAGATAAAGATTCTTGCGGAAAGTGCTGCCCTTCTCGGCGGTGTGAATGTGAAACAGGTCATACTGCTTACAGCACCGCAAAAAGCGAAGATATCCGACACAAGAATACAGCAGCCGGACGGGTAATTTCCCGTCTATGTAAGAAGGAAAACTGTCAATGGTAAACTCCTTATTTAGAATCCGGCTTTCTCGGATTCCCCGGATGACTTCGGCCATTCCTCCGCAGGAACCTGTCTCGCTTGGTCCAATCTCCAATATTTTCATTGCGATTCTCCATTCCGTTGTTTTCCCCAATGTACCGTGCGTTTATCAAGCTCGGCCTCTGCCAGGGCATCAAGATTACAGGACATAGGAACCAATGCACAGGCAATCATCGTATAAGGATAGTAGATGGTATTATCTGTAGCATATAAAACGAAACAGTATATACAGATTGCAAAAAATGTGCATCCTGCCATTTGCCCTGCCCGCAAAAACCAATAACGGATCCGGACAACCAGATAACCGATCAGCCACACCCAGTATCCCACAAAACCGATATTCAGGTACATACGCATAAAGTCATTATGTATCTGCATGATCGTACGCTGGGGATTCTGAAAGATTGTCCCGGAAGCCCAGTCTACATATCGCTCAAAACCTGTGCCGCGTCCCATAAATGTAAAATTGACATCGTAGTAGGGCGCCAGATTTTCAAACATATTGACCCGGCCCATCGTATTGATCCCAAGCTTTGCCTCCAGATATTCAAATAGCCCCATCCGGATTCCCGCTATATAAAGGAAACTCACGAGCATCATCCCCACAGACAGGAAAAGCGCTGTCTGTCTGGCTGCCTTTTGGGGCATCTTCTGCAGGAGAAATGCCACAAAAACCCCCAGCAGGACTGCCGGTATCGCTATCCGCTTAAGTCCTGCCATAAACAGGAATGTGACTACGATCAGCCAAAAGAAAAAATGAGGAGTCTTTTTCCGGTTCAAAAGCAGATAGATCAAAAACGGACCAAATGCAAAGGTCAGGTCATTTACTTCCAGCATCATCATCAGCGGACCGCTTTCGGCAGTAAAGGTGACGAGCAGCGTGCGGAATTCTTCCATAAAAGCCGAAAAGCCGCCTTCTGCGATCACGCTCGCAATAAGCAGAAAATTAGCGGCGCACATAGAGCCAAGACAATACCAGATTCCTTTTTCACCGAACAGATATAATGTAGCCGCTGCCACGCAGACAGAAAGAAGCTGGGGAACGATCATGCCAAGGCCGTTGGCGATCGTAATGGCATCTGCTGCAGAAGTCAGCCATATAACTGAAGAAAAGAAAAGAGGGATCAGATACGGCAACATCTGTACGACAGCATGACGGGCAAGGACCATAAACCGTCCAAGCCGTACTGTTGCGATGAAATTCAGCAGTGCAAGGAGCAAGATTGCAAGTGCACAAGGATTTTTCAGGCTGAAATCAACGCCCCCTATCTTAAAATATGTATCCTGTAAAAAAAACATTGCTGTTGACAGTACAATGTAGATGAACGAAATCAAGTTCTAAACCTCCCTGGTATCATAGTAGGTGCGCCGGCCTTAAGGAACTCATCGACAGACGCGATAAATGTCTCCGTGTTAGAACGGTATATATCAAACGCATGATTTCCGATGACAGAAAGGGCATACGGCAAGACATTCTCATCCCGGCAGGTATAGATCAGATTCATCTCATGCAGCTTAAGCGGAAGTTCCAGTTGATGATCATCCACATGTTCCCCGTATTTGGCAAGTCTGGGAACAACGATAGTCTTTTTCCTGCGCTTTACGGCGTCAATGATCGTACCGGCGCCGCCGTGTGTGATGAGAATATCACACGCCTCGATCATCTCCCCAAACTGTTTTCGGTCGTAGAACGCCTGATAATGACAGCAAGCCGGGATATAATCTGCGGTGCCTGCCTGGATAAAGACTTCTTCCGTAATCACCCGCTCCTTGACTAACCGATCCACTTTCTTCAATAAACGGTCAAAGGGAAATTTCTGAGTTCCAACTGTTACAAAAATCATAACTGTCACCTCATCTCAATAGATGCCCCCGAAATACACAGCTTTCGGATAATACGCCATCAATTCCGGCCACTGGACGTAAAACTGATCTGCAAACCAGTAAAGAAGTTTCCCGGTTTTCGTCGGACTATACACATTCGCATAGGATTCGATAAATACAAGTTTCTTCCCCAGCGCCTTGCCAAAAAGGCACAGGGGAATGATTGCAAGAACGCCGGTCGTTATGATTACGTCCGGCCGCTCTGTAAGTAATATCTTCAGCGAAAGAAAAGCATTCGCAATCAATCTTAAGATGCAGGTCTTTTCCAGGCGGTTGACCTGCATCAGATAATAAATCTGGCTTTTTTGCCCGGCGGCCTCATGTTTCGTCCGTTCTGTAACGATAAAACTGTCGTACTGCTCCATCAGGGGGCGCAGCACCATAAGTTCTTCTAAATGGCCGCCGGATGACGCTGCAAAGCAGACCTTTAGTTTCTTGTTCTCCACGGAATCATCTCCAATTATCTTACCCGCCTCATTGCGGTTGAAAGAAGTTCACGGATAAAGTAACACTGCTCACTGCCTGCGTTAGAAGAACCGCTCTGCAGCTCGATATGGTATCCGCGCTCATGAGCCTTTTCCTCCAGAACGGTACCGACCTGCAAGGTGGCAGCGTGTACTTGTTCCTGATTCAGAGACTCTGCAAAGATCAGATATTGCCCCGCACCGTTATTACCCACAAACATCTGCTCAGACGGAGCGAATACGGAAGTCAGTATCTCCGCAAAATCCTTGATCATCCGGTCTCCGGCCTCGCGTCCGATCCTCGCATTTTCCGCCTGTAAATTAGCAATCTTAAAGACAATACATGCAAAGTTCTCCGGAATCGGCCGATGGCTTCTGGCATTGATAAACTGGTCGCATTTCGCCCGGTTGGGAAGTCCGTCTACTTTATTTGTGAAAGCGTAATACTCGATGAAGTCCTCAACCCTTCCAAAGAGCGCTGCCCCGGCGCATCCCAAGGCACCGAAGATTACGATGATCAGGACCGTAAAGATCATGATCGGGAAACGTTCGGTAACTCTTACGCTTGAAAGCACGGCGATATTCTTTCCGCCCAGGTACTCGTTGTACTCGTCATTCGTCTCATAATAAACAGACTGGAGCGCATTGATCTTCTCCGCCAAACGCTCAATCTTGCCAAGAATATCCTTCTGCACCTTCTGCGCCGCGCTGGACGGTGCATCGGCAAACACTTCCAGGACATAGTTATTGTAATCCTTGTCAATGATATTCTCTTCATACAGCGTGCGGTCCTCAATATACTTCATCATCAACTGGTCGTATTCTGCTGTCCGGTCTACCGGCTCCCAGTTATCATCCTCATTCTTCCGATTCCAGTCGTCGTATACGTTAGGGAGTACATAATTACGCAGAGTACCCTCATCCGCATCTTCGTTATTCCCTTTGTTGATGTCAGCGGTAGCACTGAATTCATCCATGGCATTTTCATAGGAAGAGATGATCCCCCGGATCTTGTCAACTTCAAAAGATACCGCGTTGTTGGATATGCCTAGTTCACTGTTTCGGTTTTTATATTTATCCAGGAGCAGATCCCTGTTCTTCGTAATCTTTCCCTCCAATATCTCGGAAAGAAGCTGCCTGACTTCCACATCCCGGATAAACTCGAATTCATTTTTTAAATCCTGAAAACTACGGCCGGTCCTGCTGGATCGGAAATCAGCGTTCCATTCCGCTTTCTTTTCTAGATGTTCAGTTATCTCATCCAAAGTATCATCCATAACTTCAGCCATCTCCAGGTAATCATAGCCTTTTGTGGAAATATCGCTGACCGGGTTAGCCGCCTGTGAAGTATTCACATGGACCTTCCCATAATAAAGCACATATTCCTGCAGGATCTGGTTCAGGATCTTCCTCGGATACTCTTTGCCGTTCCCGACACCGCAGTTAAAAGATACCGTAAAACGGGTCGGTATAAATTCATAATCTTTTTCTCCGTTCTCAAGCTTAGACTGCTGTATCTGCAGGTCTTCATCAGTGATGATCGGCTCCGCCGAGATATTCATACGGATATCGTCTATGGTGGACTCCGTATATTCAATTCCCAGTTTCTGCATTGCCTGGGAGATCAGGTTAGTCCCGTAGATTTCGGACGGGTCCAGAGGGGTGTTGTCCGGAGACTCCCCTTCGGCTGCATTGGCGCCGGTATATTCGATGACCGTGACCGCCGTATACTGCTGAATGTAAAACTGGGCAATCAGATAAAAAGCAATCCCCGCCAGAATGGATACTGCGACAATTACTCTGCGGTATTTTTTTAAATAACGAAATACATCAAGTTCTTTCATGACGTGCGCCTTCCTCTGTTTTTTGATTTTTTATATTTTTTCCTTTTGAAATAGCTGCCTTAAATCCATCTGTACGGTTCTTGCCCCGTTCTCTGTAGAATGGATCCAACAGTGCCAGTCCGCCAAGCGCAGCAGCAAAAAGGATTGTGCGCAGCAGACAACTGACGGCGATGCCTGTAGCTGAGGGTGAAGAAAAGCTCACCTGCATGTAGCCGTCACGCTTTTCTTCAATATATGTATCACACAGCTTTCTGGACTGGCCGGCCAGGTTAAGAAGCTCTGTCTTTAAAGCTTCAATCTGCTGATCAGCCTGTTCATGGATCTGGGCAGTCGGATTGTTTTTCCCAATCTGGGCGGAAGCATAAGTGTTGCGCTCCATTTTCTCCACTGTCTTTGTAGCGGATTCCAGAAATTTTGCCGCCTCATCCGCAAAATAATCTACACCGACCTTCGTCCTGGACATGTAGAATTCCTGCTCTTCATCATAGGTGGGGATAAGTACAAAACGGGTCATATACGCATTGTAGCTGTCGATCGCCTCTATCCGCACATCATGGGCTGCCATATCCTTTTTGCGGGATGTCTCCAGAATATGGTTGGTATACTGCATCCTGGACTGATAGGTATTCCTGTTCGAAGAAAGGCCGTTCTCCAGGACAAACGCCCCGTAACGCTCCAGCTCCACATCAATGAAATTCTGGATCTTTTCATACAGGGAGGAGAAGGTCTCCTCACTTCCCTCTGCCCGGTAGCTGCTGCTTTCATTGCTGTTCCCAGGAAGATAGTCTTTAAGCTTTGTCGCCTGCATCTCCAGGTAATCCTTGACATCCAGATATTCCATTCCTTCCAGGTTGTCAAAGGACAAGTCGAGTACGCTGTCATTCTCCGCGTAATTGCGTGTAAAATTTTCACGATACACATCAACCAGGAGATTAAGGACAGTCTGGGGGTCTGTCTGGTACAAAGACACGCGCGGTGAGCAGTGGATCCAGTATTCCGTGGAAATCTTCATGTCGGACTCTTTGGAGACATCCAGCTTTTGTGAATCCAGAGGGGTGGATAGAGTCAGCAGTTCGGATAATTTTTCTGCACTGATGTTTAATGCCCCGCGTTCGATAACCATTTTGAGGATCTCATCGGAAAGGATATCGGATTCGTTGAATCTGGTGCCGTTAGGATTCTGTCCCTTCGCTGCCTCCTCATAGTTGAAGGCGATCAGCATGTTCGGAGACCAGAGTTCTGTCAGCAGCCGTCCGGCAAAACAGGTCAGGAAGAACACCAGTCCTGCCAGGGCGATCTTCCTCCTGCTGGGAAGCTTTCCGAGTCCGTTTTTCAGTTCAGAAAACTGTAGCTTTGATTTCACTTTGAAAATACGCCAGATCAGGACGATGTACAGACAGATTGTACACAGTACTAAAATCGGCTCAATTACACTTAATAAAATCATAATTTCTTTACTCCTTTATTTTTCTTTTCGGGTATTGATATCAATAACAGCCAGCTCCGGCCGGTTGTTGATCCTGGGGAGTCCGCCGTGTCCGCCCATTCCCCTGGAAACGAAAACCGTGCTGGATGGCAGGGTATACATCCCGCCGCTGTATTTCGGGAAAAATCCTGTGTCTCCGTGATATAAGCCGCCGATTCCAGGGATGCGGACTACACCGCCATGATAGTGCCCGCATATACCAAGGTCTATTTCTGAGTCTGCCAGAGCCTCGTAGTAAAGGCTCGGATAGTGGGAGATCAGCAGCTTGAACTCATCGCTTTTTTCATATTCCCGGACAAATTCTTCGCCGTATTCCAGATAGCCCTCTGGAGCCGTGGTCAGTCCTCCGACCAGGAAAGGAGTTCTGTGGATCACCACGGATTCAGCCCGGTTGACCAGGACATGGACGCCTTTCTCGTTAAGCTTTTCCTCGAGGGGGATATCCTTTTCGTAAAGCAGGTGGCTTTCATGATTGCCGGGGCTGTAGTAAACAGGGGCGATCTTTACCAGTTTCTCGCACAGGCTAAGGATGATATCAAGATTGTCGTCATCCCCGTTGACCATGTCTCCCGCGATGGCGATCAGGTCGGGATTCAGGGCCTTGATCTGTTCGGCCAGGTCTTTATTGCCCGGGCCGAACTCCCGATTGTGAAGATCTGCCAGGACCACGAGACGGGTATTCTGAGTGCCGTGTATTTTGGGAGAGTACAGATGGAAAAACGTAGTCTCCAGCTCGTTGGAGAACAGGTATCTTCCGAAGAAAACCAATACAGCGATGACAAATACCCCTAAGAATATCTTTCGCTTATGCATATTCATCCTCCTTAAAGCAGCCGCAGCCATTATTGATAAAACACATAATGTATGCGGTCCTGCATAAAGTATTCTTGTGGCTTTAACTATACCGTTTTCAGGAACCACGGAATAAACATTCCGAGGTATTGGGGTATCCTCTGCCATAGCTGGTAAAAAATAGCGTTTTTTGGTTTACATAGCAGGAAAAAACCCGGCGATACAGAGCCGGGGGATTGGGCGCGCACAGAGCAGACCAGCGGTTTTCGGGAGTTTTTTGGCTTAATTGACGCATTGTAAATACATGGAATTTTTCTTAAATGTACGTTTAAAAATATGCTTTAATGTTGATTTTTTATTGCATAATGCTATAATTAGTGTATACAGATATATGCTTTTGAGGATACCACAGAATGTTTATTCTGTGGTAAATGAGTATTAGCTGTATATTTGTAATGCATAGAATTGCGCAGCAGGAGATCAGTTTGCCGGCGGGCAGTCCTGTCCGGAGGCAGACATAAGGAGGCAGCGGTAATGAAAAGCAGGCTGGCGATGGTCCTGGTGTCGGTATTGGCAGTCAGTATGCTTATGGCCTGTACGAAAAAGACAGGTGAGTATACCGATACTTATAAGGAAGAGACCGATCAGGCGGATACTGATGAGGAAGAGACCGATCAGGCAGACACAGAAGAGAAGTCCCCTAACCCGGAAGAAAGAAAAGAGGATATCCTCTCTGAGACTGTCGGCCGGCAGATAGACCGGATGACCGCAGAGGAAAAAGTGGCACAGCTTTTCATCATCCAGCCGGAGGCATTGATGAAAGATGCCGGTACGGTCACGGCAGCCGGGGAGACGACCAGGGATGCGCTGAATGAGACGCCGGTAGGAGGATTTATCTATCTGGACGGTAATCTTGAGTCGCGCGGCCAGGTGAAGGAGATGCTAAAGAACGTGCAGGCGTTCAGTATAGAGCGGACAGGGTTTCCGATGTTTCTCTGTGTGGATGAAGAGGGAGGAGCCGTGGCACGCATCGCGGGATCGGGAAGGTTCGATGTGCCGCAGATGGAGGATATGTCTGTGGTCGGCTCGCGGGAAGATACCGGTGAGGCTTATGAGATCGGCAAAACGATCGGGGATTTTCTGAGTGATATGGGGTTTAACGTCGACTTCGCGCCGGTGGCCGATGTGCTGACGAACCCGGAGAACCAGGTGGTAAAGAGAAGAGCTTTTAGCACTGACCCCAAGACGGCTGCGGCGATGGCTGCGGCAGTCGCAAAAGGACTGGAGGATAAAGGGGTATGCGCGGTCTATAAGCATTTCCCCGGACACGGGGGCACGGCGGCGGACACCCATGAAGGCTATGCATATGTTGATAAAAGTTTAGAAGAATTGAAAAGTCAGGATTTATTGCCGTTTCAGGAGGCGATAAGCAGCGGGGCAAAGGTGATCATGGCCGGGCACATCTCATTGCCTAAGGTCACAGGGGACGATACGCCGTCCTCCATGTCCCCGGAGATTATCACCGGCCTTTTGAGGACGCAGATGGATTATGATGGTATAGTCGTCACTGACGCATTGAATATGGGAGCAGTGACTGAGCAGTACACCTCCGGGCAGGCAGCGGTGCGGACGATTCTGGCAGGCAGCGATCTGGTGCTGATGCCGGAGGACTTTGAAGAAGCATATCAGGGGGTACTGGACGCGGTAAACGATGGGACGATTTCAAAAGAAAGGCTGGATGAATCCTTAAGGCGTATCCTGAGGATAAAGATTTCTATGATGGATAGGGAAATGAATTAAAAAAGAGGCCTTAATTATGACAGAAAAAGAATTTCGTAAGCTGAAGGCACTGGATCTTATACAGATTTTGCTGAAACAAAGCGGCGAAGTCGCGGAGCAGCAGAGTGATCTGGACAGGAAAAATGCGCAGCTCGAATTGCTTTTGGGTGAAAATGATATTATAAAGGCGAAGCTTAATGACAGAGATGCCATGACGGAAGAGATCAAGAAGAAGCTTGACGAGAGCGATGAACGTATCCGCAAGCTGGAGATAGAAGTGAAGAATCTTTACTCTGACAGGCAGATTACGCTGAAAGAGACAGGTTCCCTCGTACAGGCGGCATTGGAGCTGAACCAGATCTTTGAATTGGCACAAAGGGAAGCTGAACAGTATATATATAGTGTAGAGCGAAGGATCGGTGCGAGGCATTTTGAAGCGCTTGGTGTAATGGAGGAATTTGAAGAGCTGAGAAAGCTGGAGAAAGTGATCACAAGGCCGCAGGCTGCACAGACAGCGATCGTGGAAGAACCGGTCATAGAGCCGGTGAATGTGAGGAAAGCAGAGAAGGCGGCGGCCATAGAGCCGTATAATGACCTAACAGTTATGGAAGGAATGGTCAAAGCGTCGGCTATAGACCCGTATGTAGAGCGGTATGAAGACACGGTAATCATGGAAGACCCGGCGATAGATCCGGTAGCAGATCTGTATACAGACCCGGCAATCATGGAAGACCCGGCGATAGATCCGGTAGCCGGAGCGTCTCCGTCAGAATCCCTGCCGGAAGAACAGGAAGACAGATCAGCAGACGACGACGGGCTTTTGAAACCGGATGAGTTTAAGAAGCTGTTAGAGCAGGAAGAACCGCCGGGCGACAGCTTCGCATTCGACAGTCCCAAACTGCCGTGGATGCTGGAGCCAGAGCCAAAGGCGCAGACACAGCCGCCAGAACTGCCGCAGCAGGCTCTTAAGGAGCCGCCGGAAAAGAAGCCGGAAGCACCGCGGAAAAAGGGCTTGTTCAGTTTCTTCAGGAGAAAGAAATAGACAGAGAAAAATAGTTTAAAAACGACCTGTTTTTTGGGAATTTTTGACGCATCTTTTGACTGCCGGTTTGTTATAATTTTTGCAAGCTAAGGTATCTGCAGCAAAAACCAGCCGGGACAGCTCTTAAGACAGGATTTGGAAGAGAGGCTTGGCATGACAGTAAAGGAATTACAGAAGTTAGGAAGGGAAGATCTTCTCATTCTGCTTGTAGAGCAGAGCAGGGAAGCGAAAGACCTTGAGCGGCAGCAGGAAGAGAAAAAAGCCCAGATGCTCAAGCTGGGGGAGAGCAACATCAGGTTGCAGGCCAAGGTCAGCGAGAAGGACGCCCAGATCGAGAGGCTGATGGGCAGGCTTAACGGCAAGAAGGAACGGATCAAGGAGCTGGAGGAAGAGATAGAAGCGTGGCATTCTAACCGGCAGGCCGGTATGGAGAACGCGAAAAATGTTGCGGAAGCCGCACTGAGGCTCAATGGCATCGTCGAGGCTGCACAGAGGGCAGCAGACCAGTATTTGTATAATATCAGACAGAGATGCGAAAGACAGGTGGCGGCCATAGACGCACAGCCGGATGTCGGAAGTACAGGAGGATCTGAAGGGTAATGGCGAAAAGGGATGCACAGGGCCAAAAGGAGATGGAGGTTCCGAGCCTGGAGATGCTGGAAGCAGAGCTTAAGCGGGAACAGTACAAAAGAAGCTACGGCAAGGTGCTGAAGAGCACGGTATTTTCGCTTCTGGTAGTTGCCGCAGTCGCGGCGCTTATCGCGGTATTGCTGCTCCCCGTATTGCAGATCAGCGGAACGTCCATGACAGAGACGCTGCAAGATCGGGATATCGTGGTGGCACTCAATAGTTCAAAATATAAGACAGGGGATGTCATCGCATTTTACTATAACAATAACATCCTGATCAAGCGGGTGATCGCTGGTCCGGGTGACTGGGTGAATATAGACGAAGAAGGCAATGTATTTGTGAACGAAGTAAAGCTCGATGAGCCTTACGTCAAGGAAAAGGCGCTGGGAGAGTGCAACATAGAGCTCCCCTACCAGGTGCCGGATAAGAAATGCTTCGTGATGGGCGACCATCGCTCCACAAGTATAGACAGCCGGAATTCGACAGTAGGCTGCATTGAAAATGACGCGGTCATCGGAAAGATTATGATCCGGGTATGGCCGCTTTCCGGAATCGGACTGATAAAATAACGAAGTGTGGATAAAAGAAGGGAGGCTGCATGATGGAATCTCCAATTTTAAGACAGATTGCGAAATTCTTACAGGAACGGAAAAACCAGAAGCGGTGGAAGGTGGTATTTGTGTGTCTGGCCGTTATCGTCGGAGCCGGTACGGTTATCGGGCTTCGGATGATGGGCCTTGCCATGACCCACAAAGAAAGAGTGCTTGACTGTCAGTACGAGGTGCACAAGCACGAGGAAACCTGCTATGACGAGGAAAATAATCTCATCTGCGGTTATGCGGATTACGTCGTGCACAAGCACAATGACGACTGCTATAACGCGGACCTGAAGCTAGTATGCCCTCTTCCGGAGATTGAGAAGCATGAGCATACGAAGGAATGTTACAACGAGATGGTACTTCTCGTCTGCGGGCAGGAAGAAGCAGCCGGTCACGAGCACACGGACGCCTGCTACACGAAGAAGAAAGGAAGCCTTGCCTGCACGGCCGAGGAGCATAAGCACACCGACGCCTGCTACGACGAGGAGAAGAATCTTACGTGTAATCTTGAAGAGCACACCCACGACGACAACTGCTATAACTGGGAGGATGTACTGACCTGCACGCTCCCGGCGGGAGAAGGCGGGCACAAGCATACTGAGGCCTGCTACCAGAAGCAGGAGGGCTTAACCTGTGGGCAGCTTGAGATGCATACCCATACAGAGAAATGTTTTGAAAAGATAGATAAAGACGGCACAGACGAACCGGATAACCTAAGGCTGGTCTGCGACAAGGTGGAACTTACTGAGCATGTGCACACGGAGGCTTTTGGATGCCTTAAGACCGTGGAAGTCGCGCCCGGCGAGACAGCAGAAGAGGCTGCTGAGAAAGATGCTGAAAATGACGGCGTATTCACCACTGACCTGAACGGTGAGGGGGAGAACGGCGCGGACGGTGCGACAGCGGAAGGCGAAGACAGCGAAGCGGCCGGAGACGGAACCGGAGAAGCGGCGGAAGGTGAAGAAGGCGCTGGCGTCGAAGGAGCCGGGGAAGCCGGGACAGACGGCGAGACAGCGGAAGGCGAAGGCGGCGAAACAGCCGGAGACGGAACCGGAGAAGCAGCAGAAGGCACAGCCGGAGAGGAAGCCGGAGGCGAAGAGCCGGAAGGTTCGACGAACCCTGAGGATTACGAAGAGACGAAGACCTACGAAGGCTTAGGCTACATCGTATCCGCTTCTTATAATAAGGAAGCGAATATCCCGGAGGAGGCGAAACTGATCGCCGAGCAGATTACGGAAGTGTCCGACAGCGAGGATTACAAGAAGCACGAAGCTGAGTTCAAAAAGAACATGGGTGATGAAAATGCTACCATGAGCGCGCTGTTCAAGATTGGTTTCTATGTGGATAACGAGGAAGTAGAGCCGGAAAGCTCGGTACTGGTTACGATCCAGTTTGTCGATAAGCACGGACTGCCGGAGGGCGCGCCGATTAAGGTCGTGCACTTTGGGGATGAAGATACGGAAGTCATCGACGGCGGAAAGGCAGAGAGCGGAAGTACATCGTTTAAGACGAAAGGGTTTTCTAAGTTTGCGGTGGGGTTTAGTAAAAAAGATGAGGCGGGTGTAGAAAAAACATCCGTCCACATTGCGAAAACAGAAACTTATGAGGATGATGTCTTTCAGGCGACATTTCATATCGAAGGAGATATAAAAGTCAGCAAAGAAGCTGCGGATGATATACAGTCTGATGGTGAAGGAAAGGCTGAGAAAGAGACTGGAGAGGAAGAAAACGCCAGTGAAGATAATGCGGAAAGCACTGAGGATACCGAAGAAAGTATTGAAAATGCTGAAGATACCGAAGAGATAGCTGAAAATGAAGAAAGAAAAGGAGAAGCAGAAAACGATACCGAGGATACATCCGCAGATGCTTCCGCGCCAGAAACAGATAAAGATGAAAAGCTGAAATTTGAAATAAAAACTGAGGATGAAAACAGTGATAAATATGCAGTGGCTGTTGAGAAAGCAAGCGTGTCAGATGATATGGGCGCCATGCTTAGACTTCAAGTGTTATCTTGTTCGTTGACATATGAAGGTGAGAAGATAGATATATCTGATTGTAAAGTTACAGCACAGATTACTACTTCTGATTCTTTGAATGAACAGGTGAAAGAGTCTATTCCCGATACAGTAAAGCAATTGCTCGGTGATGAAGAAAAAATTGCGGAGGTTGGAGAAGAAATAATAGATAATGGAACTGAGATTAAAGTCAGGGCGATGAGCTTAAAGGGTACGGAGAGTAGAACATTGGGTGATACCTATGCACAAGAAGACAAGGTGGATAAACCAATTGAATGTCAGATTGCAGCCCACACAGAGGATGTTGTTGTTTATGCGTCAAGTCAGGCTAATCCCAGCTTTACTGTGGAGTATTATGCAAATTTGGATATTATAGAATTAGAAAAAGAAGGTTCTGCGGCGGAGAGTCCGGAAATTATTGATACCTCGAAAGCTGGAGGAGGAAAACTGCCGGAGAATGGAAAAACACCTGAAGTTAAATATATGAAAGTTGATGCCAATGGAAATATTATATATACAAAGAAAGAAATAGAGGTGTATAAGGAGAGAAATTTTAATTATGTCACGGCACCAAGTCTTATGTATTTTGATGCTTTAGTGGAAAATAAAGACAGTTATGAACTAGTAAAGATTATAGTGACAAATAATTCGGGTACATCAAAAGAATATACGAATATTTCTGACTTACATTTTACTAATAGAAAAGAAAAAGCAGAGAGTAATCCAGATAATTATGCATTGATTGATGAGGGAACAGTAATTCGTTTGATATATGATGTTAAGGAATCACAATGGGATACTAAGGATACAGTTTTTTATGATTATGATATCTCAGATGGGAATATTTACCAAAAGGCAGATATAAATAGTCAAAAAATAAGTGACCGTGATAACAATAAGGCTACGGCAAATAATCCTTGGTATATGTATACTAATAAACAGGGAATCAACCATGATTCAAACTATACCGGAAAAACAGGTGCCAAGCTTGCCTTTGGTAATAATAATATGGGTACAACACTTGGAAGCGAAAAGAATGGTATCAATTATATAAATCAAGCTAATACTGACAAAGCTGGTAATGGTTTTAGATTGTGTTCTTTTGGTATGGTTTCTGGATTAGATGCCAATGGTAATATTATTTATAATAATATAGCGGCGCCTAATTTGTTTAAAGAAGGCGATGCAAGAGGAAAAACTCCTTATACAGATTATCAACTTCGTTTTACACGTGAGGGAGATAGATATACTCTTACATCAGTAAATAATACTGAGACAAAAGATTTAGACAAACTTAAATATAGTCGGAAAAATTGGAATAAGACCTTACAGATGTTCTCTAATGAGTTTTGGCCTATGGATAATGTCCCAAGTGCAGGTGCGGCTGGTCATGACGCAAAGTTTGGTAAAGAAAGGTCAGAGAACGGAATTTATAAGAATTATTTTAACGGAAGCGGAAAAGGTGCAGTCCCTGAAAGTGATTATGAATTTGACCATAATGCATATTTTGGCATGACGTATTCAATCAAATTCGATTTAGCTAAGGATTATGTAGGACCACTTAATTATTATTTCTTTGGCGATGACGATATGTGGGTGTTTTTGGACGGTAAATTAGTGTGCGATATTGGTGGAGTGCATAACTCGGTTGGTGAATATGTTGATTTATGGGATTATCTAGATATAGAAGCAAATAAAAATCATGAACATGTAGATGCATGCTATGACGGAAAAGGTAAATTGAAATGTTCGGAGGAACATACGCTGTCATTTTTCTATACTGAACGTGGCGCATCGGGTTCGGCTTGTTGGATGCAATTTACTTTACCTTCTATATCGTCTATGACTCCAGAGCAGTATACCGGCCAAGTTACAAATACACTTCAAGTCGGTAAAACTGTAGAAAATATGGAAACAGATCAAGAATATACATTCAGGATACACTTTACGAAAGATTCGGTTGATTTACCAGATGATTATTCTTATACAAAATACAAGAGGTTCAGAAAGAAAGATAAAGATGGTAAGCCAATGATTGATGAAAAGGGCAAACCTATATATGAACAAAATATGATAGATGGTAAACCGGAATTTGATAAAGATGGTAATCCAGTGTATAAGACGCAAATTGTTGCTAGGGATATATTGATTTGTGACGGTGCGGAATTTACGTTGGGTGATGGAGAATATATAATTGTTAATTATTTACCTGTGGGAACGCATTACACTATTGAGGAAGTGTCAAAGAGTGATGATTATCAAATTAAGATTGACGGTCCGGAAGGCAATTCTGGTAAGGTAGAAGATGATATGGGTAATGTGGATACGACTGTAGAATATATCAATGAGTATTACCAATACGAACTCCCCGAAACCGGCGGTTCCGGTATGATCATATATACTATTGCAGGCGCTATATGCATACTGCTTGGCGCAGGCTTTATGTATACAAAAAAAGCTAAAGAAAGGAGGGTGCAGAGTTCCTCTTAGATTTAGCAGGATAAGAGATTAAAGGCTTTATAAAAGTCAGCAAATCAATGACATTCAAAAACAAAGAAAAGGAGAAAAAGAGTATGAAAAAAATCAAAAAGATTGTCAGTCTTGTACTGGCAGTGACAATGGCATTGGCTATGAGTATTACAGCTTTTGCAACAGAAGAGACAGAGCCAGAAGCACCGGCTCCAGCTCCAGCTTCCGGTTACAGTATAACTATTAACAATCCCAGTAATGGGGTTTCCATGGAAGGAAATACTTATTCCGCTTATAGGCTCTTCAATGTTACCTATAATGGAAAGGGCGCGTATTCGTATACAATAGCACCTGGTTTTGAACAATTCTCTTATCCAGACGACGGGCAAACGTATACGGGTCAGCAATTAGTGAAGCTTCTTGAAGGAAAAGGCGGTGCTAATAATGCTGCATTTATGCAAGAGTTTGCAAAAGCGGCTTATGAATGGGTTGAAACGCATGCTACTATTCAACCGGCAGGAACAGTTACGGCTACAGATCCTAAGAAAGCAGTTATTACCTTTGACAAACCGGGGTATTTTATTGTATATGGTCAGGCTACGGCCCCAGATGGAGCAGAGGGTCAAAAACAAGTTGTAGCTGCTATTGGCCTGACTACGACAGCCCCTGATGTTGAGATGAACCTTAAGGCTGATGCACCTTCAATTGATAAGGTGATTGTCGATGCAGATAGCGATAATGGCAAAGGAACAGCACAGGATGTGGGAAGTACAGTAAGCTTTAAATTGACGTCCAGAGTTCCTAATATGACAGGTTATACGTCGTATACTTATAATGTTCACGATACTCTGTCTAATGGTTTGACATTTAATAACGATGTTAAAGTTACAATTAATGGTACAGAATATAAGAACTATGAAGTAAAATTAAATGGTCAGTCTTTTGACATTGTCTTTGATCCAAAGGAATTCGTGAAATTAAATGGTTCAATGAATGATAATATAGAAATTACTTATAGTGCAACCATTAATGAGAATGCATTAACGACAAGTGTAGAGACGAATACGGTTAACCTTCAGTATTCCAATAATCCAAAAGACGGCGGCACAGGTAAGACTACTGATAAAGAGGTTTATGTATATGACTTTGATATCGTAATCGACAAGTATATAAAAAATAATGAGAACGAAACAGATATAAGTAAAAAATTAGCTGATGCGGAATTCGTTTTGAAGAAAGGTGACAAGTATTATCACTGGAATGAAGAAACGAAAAAAGTTGAATGGGTTGACAGCGTAGACGCTGCAGATAAAAAGACTACGAATACCGATGGTGTGGCTAGTTTTACAGGCATTGAGGAAGGCAGTTATGAACTTATAGAAACAAAGGCTCCAGACGGTTACAACAAACTGGATGCGCCTGTACCTGTTGTGATCACAGTTGTTTATAATGAAGACGGCACGATCAAGACAGATGGAGAAGAACCAAAATCAACTGTTACATTAACTAATAACAGATATGGTTTAACTAGCTCTATTGCGAACTCCTCTGGTTCCCTCCTGCCAAGCACAGGTGGTATCGGTACCACAATCTTCTACATTGTTGGTGCTATCCTTGTTATCGGCGCTGGTGTGATCTTAGTTGTTAAGAAGCGCATGAGCAACGAGTAAGATTTTTGACTGACAGATTTACTTTTTCACGGTGTACTTAAAGATACCGGGGGCGGGACGCCCCGTCCCCGGTGATGCCGCACAGGCTGACACCTTCCCGTGGTGTGCGGCGAGCAACGGATGTAAGTTCATCCGGCAGACGTCAGCGGACGGCAGAAGAGCCGTTTACTTATCTGATGCATATTTTCCCGCGTCAGGTAACCCATCTGATAAGATTGTGGGGAGATCTATGAACGAAGAGACACATAACCATGAAGAGATATATACCAACGGGGGAACCAAGCCGTCAGAGCCTGACACATTACCCAGGTGGGAGGAGCTTCATCTGGACGGGGGAGAGCCGTTAAAGCCCGAAGAAAGTGTTATCCCCGAAGATATCCCGGCAGCAGCGGCAGAGACAGCGGCTGAGGAGATTCCTGCTCCTGCGCTGAAGCCGGAACCTGCGCCTAACCCGGAACCAGAACCGGCGCAGGAAGGAGACGCTGTATCCGGAGAGGTTAAGGCGGCGGAAAGCGCCGTTCCCGAAGATCTGCTGGCAGCGGCGAAGCAGGAGACGGAGAAGAAAAAGCCCGGGAAAAAGAAGAAGAAAAAAAAGAAAGTATCGATCACGAATATCCTGCTGGTGCTGATCATGCTGGCGGGCGTAGGTGTTCTGGCATACCCAACAGTCAGCGACTGGTGGAACTCCCAGCATGCTTCAAGAGCTATCGCAGGCTACGTGGAAGCAGTTGAAACCATGTCTAAAGAGGAGAAAGAAGCCATCTTCGCCAAGGCGAAGGAGTACAACGATTCCCTGCCCAACGGGGTGAACTTTAACATTTCCGGGGAGAAATACGCAGAGTATGCCAGTATCCTGGATATCACCGGGACGGGAATCATGGGCTATATCCAGATCAAGTCTATCGGGGTGAACCTTCCCATCTACCACGGCGTAGACGAAGGCGTGCTTCAGATCGCGGCGGGGCATATCCCGGGATCGTCCTTCCCCATAGGCGGGGAGCGGACCCACGCCATCATGTCCGGCCACCGGGGACTTCCCAGCGCCAAGCTGTTTTCCGATCTGGATAAGCTGGGCGAGGGAGATGTGTTCACCGTCACTGTGCTTGACGAGACATTTACATACATGGTAGACCAGATCAGGATCGTGCTGCCGGAGGAGACAGACGAGCTTGCCATCGTGGACGGCAAGGAGTACGCGACGTTAGTCACCTGTACGCCTTACGGGGTCAATTCCCACCGTATCCTGATGCGCGGCCACCGGATCGCCAATCTTGACGGCAAGGCGACGCCGGCGGAGGCAGTGAAGATCCCGACCTATATCGTCATCCCGGCGGTAGGTATCCCGCTGCTGTTCATCGTGCTGACGATCATGCTGATCTATTACCGCAGGAAGAAGCCGGGGAAGAACGCGAAAGACATTTTGGATGACCTCAGGAAATCAGATTGATAAAGGAGGAGAGGATTATGGAGATAAAAATGAATATCCGGCAGAATAAAGGCGCGAGTCCTCTGCTGTGCGCAGTGCTGACGCTGGCGCTGGTGTTTAGCCTTATCGCCGTCCTGCCGGGTCCTGGCAGAGTGGCGAGAGCGGTCGATGTGACCGGGAAAAGATGTTCCCTGACCATAGCGCCCGGAGGCGGAGAGCTTTCCGCGGATCTTGAGAAGGCAGATGTGGTCGTTGACATCTACAAGGTCGCGGACGCGGTGGCTATAGAAGGACAGGACAGCTATACCTTTGAATTTTTAACAGGCTATGAGGCGCTGGAGGAAAGCTATAAAAAGAATCCGGACAATGCGGCCTGGAGGCGGATGGCGCAGACGGCGGCGAAGCACGCGCTCCAGAGTAGCGAGCCTCTTCGCAGGGGCAATCCGGTGAACCAGAAGGTTCGAGACCTTTCTTGCGGTCTGTATCTTCTCATCGCCAGAGGAGCGGACATCAAGGATTATCAGACGACCGTGAAGAACGAGGACGGGACGGAGGATATCGTCACCATCGCCCGGTCCGGGTCTAACAGCTATACCTTCGCGCCGGAGCTTATTGCTCTGCCGAGCAGGCAGATCACAGACGAGAACGGGAACGTGATCAACACCACCGGCGGGAACGGCCCGTGGGTATACGATATGGAAGCTACCTTAAAGCCTTCCAAGGAGGAACGGCTCGGTTCTCTGGAGATCGTGAAAAATCTCCTCACCTACAGCGTGAATGATCCGGCGGTCTTCGTCTTCCAGGTGGAGGCGGAGCTTGACGGGAAGATCGTCTACAGCGATATCGTGACGATGACATTTACCGAGGCGGGACAGAAGAAGGTCCTGCTGGAGAATAAGATCCCTGTGGGGGCGCAGGTGAAGGTGACGGAAGTCTACAGCGGCGCGTCCTACAAGATCACGTCGGCGAAGGAGCAGAGCGTGACTATCGAGGCTGAGAAGGTCGCGCAGGTTACGTTCACCAACGATCACGAGCCTACCAATCACGGCGGAGGCGGAGTGAACAACCATTTCACCTACGACGCGGAGAACGGATGGCAGTTAGAGAAGCAGCCGGCGAATGGTTCGGGCGGACAGTAAGGAGGGCAGGAGCAGATGAAAAAGAGAGATATTTTTCTGGCAGTTTTTGCCGCAGTATTGGTTCTGGCCGGGTCGGCGGGCAGCGCCTGGGCGTATTTTACCACTTACGTGGAGGCGCGGGGGATGCTGACCCTTGAGATGGGAGATGAGACGACCATCGACGAGCCGAAGTTCGAGTCCTGGACGAAGCATATCGTCGTATCCAGCGACAAAGGCTCTAAGCCAGTATATGTCCGGGCGAGGGCATTTTGCGGCAGCGAATACAAACTGGTCTACACCGGGTCCTCTAAGTGGACGCCGGGGAGCGACGGCTATTATTACTACAGCGATATCTTAAACGGCGGGGAGAAGACCGAAGAGCTTCTGGTGAAGATCGAGAATGTCCCGGTGGAGGACGTGAAGGACGGATCAGAGTTCAACGTTGTTGTAATCTACGAGACGACGCCTGTTCTCTACGACGAGAACGGCAAGCCCTACGCGGACTGGAACGCTAAGCAGGAGGCGAGAGAAGTGGAAGGAGGGAATAGCTGATGAAGCGGATAAAGAGATTCATGAAATCCCCGACAGCCACGATGCTTGCGTTTTTCCTGGCAGTGGGCCTGCTCCTTTTCTCTACCATAGGGGGCGCCAGGGCTGCGCTGACATATTTTTCCGAGACATATGTATCCCGTGTGCAGACCTCCAACATTGGCGTGACGCTGATGGAGAACGGCAAGGCGATCGCGAAGCGGGATTACAACGAGGCTTCCGACGGAACCTGGGATGAGAATACAGGCGTGCTGCTGACCAATATGCTGGCGAAGGATGAGAAGTTCAAGGTCGGCCAGACGTATAAGGAAGAGCTGAGCGTGCACAACAGCGGGACGATCGATCAGTATGTCCGCGTGAGCATTTTCAAATACTGGTTAAAGGACGATAAGAAGGACCGGACACTTTCGCCGGATCTTATCGACCTTAATCTTGTGAATATTGGCACAGACTGGCTTCTGGACGAGACGTCCGGCACGCCAGAGCGTACAGTGCTGTATTACGCGAAGCTTCTCAAGGCGGGGGATACGTCTTCCCTGTTCGCGGACAGCATCAAGGTTGACAATATGATCGCCACCAAGGTGACCCAGGTCCCGGTCGAGGGCAAGAAGAACACGATCCGGACAGTCTACGACTACGACGGGATGCAGTTCTGCGTGGAGGCCAAGGTGGACGCGGTCCAGAACCATAACGCGGAGGACGCGATCTGGAGCGCATGGGGAAGAAAAGTTACCGTGGATAACGATACGCTGAAGCTGAGATAAGGAGGGAGAGAGCATGAGGAAGAAGATAGGAAGGCTGGTGCTTTTGGCCTGGCTGCTGGCTTCGCTGAATATGACGGCCTATGCGGAGACTTCCCACGGCAATCCGGACTGGTCGGTCGTTTTCACGAAAGATAAAAAGATGGAGACGAACTTCAAGACTTCCGACATTGATGACGCGATCTACGGCCTGCAGCCGGGGGACAACGTGATCATCAGCCTGAAGCTTAAGAATGAAAATAAAAGCGCCACGGACTGGTACATGACCAACAAGGTTCTGTACTCTCTTGAGGACCGGAGCAAGAACTCCGCCACGAGCGGCGGCGCGTACACGTATAAACTGACTTACAAAGGGCCCGACGGCAAGACGGATACTCTGTTCGACAGCGAGAGCGTCGGCGGCGAGGGCGAGAGCAAGGTGGGGGAAGGTCTTAAGCAGGCGACTAACGGCCTGGAGGACTACTTCTACCTGGATACGCTGAAAAGCGGAAACAGCGGCGAGATTACTCTTGAGGTGGCTCTTGAGGGCGATACCCAGGGCAATGACTACCAGGATACGCTGGCGGACCTGCAGATGAATTTTGCCGTGGAGCTGAATGAATCGGGGACTGACACGCCCACGCCGGGGACCGGCAGACGGACCCGGGCGGTACAGACGGGCGACGATCTGTCACTGACGCCGTTTATCATCACGGCCAGCGTGACGGGAACTTTACTGATGATCTTCGCGGTCTACAGTCAGAGGCAGCGCGAGAAGGAGAAGAAGATGAGAGCGGGAAGGAGGGCGAAGCGGCATGAAGATATTTAGGAAGTTAACCGTATGTCTGCTGGCTGTCTGCGTCGCCGGCTCACTGTCACTTGACGCTTCGGCGGCGGAGAAGGAGTATACCTACACCGTGCGCTTCTACGCGGGCGCGAGGGGAACCTTCGGCGGGAAACAGGTCGTGACGTTCAGCAATCTGAAAGAGGGCGACCGGGTGTCTTTCCGGCAGGCGGATGTGACCATGGAAAAGGACAGCAAGTATTATGTCAGGGGGATCCGCGTAAGCGGCAGGGATAACAATACAGTAAGCTCCCAGTCCTCATTTGTCGTGACCGAGGATCAGGATTATGTCGTAGCTTACGGCATCAAGGGCAATCTGGTGGGCTATACGGTCCGCTATGTGGACGCTGACGGCAAAGCCCTTCTGCCCGAGGAGACTTATTATGGAAATATCGGTGACCGTCCGGTCATCGCTTACCAGTATATCGAGAACTATCTGCCCCAGGCTTACAACCTGACCGGGACACTTAAGGAGAATGAGGCGGAGAATGTATTTACCTTCACCTACAACGCGGCGGTAGTCGAGACGCCGGCGACTCCTGCGGCACCAGCCAATCCGGCAAACCCGGCCACGACTCCGGCAGGCGGCAACGCAGCCCAGGGCAATGCGGCAGGCGGAAACGCGGGGAATGCTGCGCCCGCAGGAGGCAATGCAGCCCCGGCACAGGGGGAAGAGGGCGCGCAGGCTCCGGCAGAGGGGGAAGAAGGCGCGGGTACGCCTGATACACCGGCGGCTCCGGCAGAGGAGCAGAATCAGCCGACAGACCTCCAGGATATCGACGACGGCCCGGTGCCGCTTGCCAATGTGGGAGAAGACCAGCTTACGAATGTGGCTGATGAGCCAACACCCTTAAGCAGCGGAGATTTTGCAAGACGGATGCTTGATTTCCCGGCGGGAGCGAAGGCGGGATTCCTTTCCCTGCTCGTCCTGCTCGGCGTAGGCGGATGGCGTCTCTATACCAAAAAGAAAAAGGAAAAACAAGATGCAGAATAAAGTGTTGCCGTCCGGGCAGCGTAAGGCAAAGGGAGGGAAATTTATTCCCGCCCTTTGCAATGTTGTCGGGACTTTGATATTACTCAGTGTGATCGTCACCTGCCTTCCCGCCACGGTGCCCCGTCTCTTAGGGTACGAGGTCTACAATGTGGTCAGCGGGAGTATGCAGCCGGCGATACCGATCGGAAGCATGATCTTTGTAAAGCCGACAGATCCCGTCGCGCTTAAGGAGGGCGATATCATCGCTTTCCAGGGCAAGGACTCCGTGATCACCCACCGCGTGGTGAAGAATAACGAGGTCGAGGGTAAATTTACCACCAAGGGCGATGCCAATGCCGAGGAGGATATGAACGAGGTGCCCTACGGCGCGCTGATCGGGGAAGTCACTTACCATTGTCCCCTTCTCGGCGAGATCCTGTGGGTCTACACCAGCACGGTCGGGAAAGCTTACGCCATATGCTTCGCGGCCTGCGGCGCGATGTTCAATATCCTTGCGGGAAGGATGCGGGAGAGAAGAAAATGAGAAAAGCAATCAGTCGGATAATTGTAACTATACTTTTGATCCTGTTTATCGGATCTGTCGCTGCAATCCTGTTTATCCTGAAGCAGTATCGCGACGATGAGGCAGTATATGGCCAGGCGGCCGGACAATTTACCATGGAAAATGAACCGGCGGCTCCGGCGGATAACGGCGGGGCAGAGATCGCGCCCATCACCGTGGACTTTGAGGCGCTTAAGAAAGTAAATGAAGACGTGATCGGGTGGATCTACTGCGAGGACACGGTGATCGACTATCCGGTGCTCCGTGGAGAGGATAACGACTATTATCTCCATCATACCTATGACGGGAAATCAAGCATCTCCGGATCCATCTTCGTGGATACCAATAACCGTCCCGGCTTCGTAGATTCCAACACCGTGATCTACGGCCATCATATGAAGAATAAATCCATGTTCGCCACCATATCCAACTGGGCGGATCAGGATTATTACGAGGAGCATCCCATCATGTGGCTTCTGACGCCGGAGCGGGATTATAAGATCGTCCTGTTCAGCGAATATACGACCTCCGCCTACTCGGATACTTATCTGATGTACCAGGCACCCTGCCCGGAGCTTGACGAGTATCTTCAGAGGGCGGCGAAGCAGTCTAATTTCAAGTCGGATGCCCAGGCGCCGGAGCAGCTTGACGGCAATGCGCGCTATGTGCTTTTGTCCACCTGCGCGTATGTCTTTGATGATGCCAGGGATGTACTTCACGGGAAGCTGGTGCCGGCGGACAGTGCCGGTGGGGTGGCCGTTGCGCAGTGAGGATGGGAAACAGACACCGATGAATAGATAAAGCGGGGTGAGGATCATGAGAAAGGAAAAAGAAGACAATATCCTGCATGTGCAGATGTTTGGCAGCTTTTCTTTGACCTGGAATGGAAAATATATTGCAGGCGGCTCCCGCTCCAGTGAAACGCAGTTTGCTTATCTGATGGAGCTCCTTCTTCACCACAGAAAACGGGGGATAAGCCGTGAACAGCTCAAGAGAAATCTGTTCGAAGACAGGGATGTCAAGGATTTTCACCATGCGGCACGAAGCGTTATCTACAATGCGAAGAAAAAGCTGAGGGAGGCCGGGCTTCCCGATGTGAATTATATCGAGCAGCAGGGCGGCATCTACTACTGGACGAAAGAGATTCCTGTAGAGGAAGATGCTGCTGCTTTTGATGAGCTTTATACTCAGGCAGAGCAGGAGCCGGATTCCGATAAGAAGCTGGAAATGTATCTGAAAGCCTGCCACTGCTACACTGGTGAATTCCTGGAAAACCAGACGGCGGTCGTCTGGGTGGCCCAGGAGGCGATGCGTTACCGGAAAGTATTTAGCGCCTGCGCCCAGCAGGCAGTGGAGCTTCTGCGCAAGCGCCAGGATTATCTGCGCATGGAGGAGCTTGGGCTGTACGCGGCCAACATTAATCCTCTGGCAGACTGGGAGAGCGTGACGATGGAGGCTTTGCTGGCCCTGGGGCGTACCGACGAGGCAATCCGCCTCTATGAAGATACGGTGGAGCTGTATTTCCAGGAAGAGGGGCTGCGTCCGTCAGGCCGTCTGATGGAGATGCTGGAGGAAATGGGTACGCTGATCGACCATCAGTATGCCCTGTTGGACGTGATTCAGGAGAATCTGTCTGAGAAGGACGAGGATGGGAAAAAAGGCGGATACTTCTGTTCTTATCCGGTCTTCCAGGGGATCTACCGTATGATCGGGCGCGTCATGGAGCGGGGCGGGCAGTCCGTCCACCTGATGTTGTGTACCATCGTGGACAGCAAGGGCAATCCCATGAAGGACGGCCCGATGCTCGCTGAACTGTCCGGAAGGCTGGGAGATGCGATCTGTGCGTCCGTGCGCCGCAGCGATGCCGTCAGTAAATACGGCAAGGGACAGTATCTGGTCCTCCTGATGAACACGACGCGGGAGAACTGCCGGATACTGCAAAAGAGGATCAACGACCATTTTATCATCAGGCGGCAGCGGACAGGGCTTGAGTATCATATCAACAGCGTCATCTGTACAACGGACGGCGGTCGGGTGATGTAGAAGGGGTGGAAGATCATGGACAGATCGCAGTGGTATATCGGTGTTCCGAATGGTGTGGTGCTCTGCATCGACCACATAGACAGGTGCCGGATGGACGGAAGAATCTATCATGCTTATAGTAAAGAAGCAGCAAAGGTTACGAACATGAGCCAGTTTCTATTTGAACTGGAGGATTTCTTTGATTCCATCTGCTTTCCGTTTCCATCTGTCAATGAGCGGTCATTTCAGGATAAGGAGCCAAAGGCAAAGCGCCGGGAAGAGAGGGTGAGAGTCATGAGCGATGAAGAATTATTAGAAAAGCATGGAGATCTGGGAACGTTTATCATACGTGTGCAGCACAGGCAGAACAGTAGCTGGCAGGGGCGCATCACATGGATGGATAAGAATAAGACCCTGTACTTCCGTTCCGTGTGGGAGATGATCAAGCTGATCGGCAGCGCGCTGGAGACGGTCGGCGGGGAGGATATGCCGACGGAGGAAGAGTGGCCCAAAGAATAGATCAGGACAGGCATTTCCTGAAAAAGCATCAGGCCTGCACGATGCAGACCCGATGCTTTTTTTGAGGAAATCCGCGTATTATCTGACCGGAATATATATTGTGCTTCTGGCTTTCCCGCGTTGTCTTAAAAGGTTATCACTCACCATCCGCCTGAGGATTCTTGAGGCGGTAGAGGCGCTGACTTCAAGCAGATCTTCCACATCATTCCGGGCAACATGGCCCTGCCTTCTGGCGAGTTTTAATACCTTAAGTTCATCGCTGTCCGGCTCTTCGGCATATACAGCCGGAGATTCTCTGATCAGTGACGCGTAAGGCATACCGCCACCTGCGTCGTATTTGGCATTGATATTCGGCAGTATGATCTTAAATGCATTTTTCGTAGTCTCAATTACAGGTTTTTCTTCTGCATGTTCATATGCTTTCATGATCTTTCCAATGCCTGTACCGTAAGCTTCTATCAGCCGTAACCGGTAAAATACATTGGCCAGGTATTGGTTCCGACATACGGACAGCCCGACCATGATATCTTCCAGATCAATCCCCGGCAGCAGCCCTCCAATAGATACAAACTCTATCCGGTCCGCGTATATACTGATCAGGGCACTGGCGCTGAAAGAATAGTCGCGGTGCACGAGCAGGTTCAAAAGCGTCTCCCTGACGGCTGCTTCCGGGTAGTCCCTGACGTCGGTTCTCCAGAGTTTTTCGATAGTTGCACGGGTCTGGTTCCGAAAATCAATATAATCATATACATCGTTTAGCTGCTGGATCAAAGAGCCGGTAAATTCCCGGCGGTCTTTGAATACGGTCTGATCCGTTCCCTGAAAAACGGCGGCTTTGATCGTATGGACACACTGGTCGGATAAGAGGAGGGCAAGGTTACTGTAGATGCCGTTATGGTCGAGCAGCTTTAACGTCTGCATCTGTGGTAATCCAAATTCCGTATTGCGGCGTCCAAACTCCTTTTTTGTGGCATCGAAGGTGAGTTCCTGATTCAGACAGCGCATCGTCTCAAAACGGTCGCCGTCAGTCTCTTTTATCATGCTGCGGATCGCATTGTCTGTGGCAGGCACAGACGAATAGCCCTGGCGGACATACACGCCGATTGGCCTGAGTCCCTTTTTCGCAAGGTAATATGGACGGTCTGTTCCGCGCTGGATGTCAATGCAGACGATTTTCCTGCCCTCGGTTTCTATTGTCTCGTAGTGCAGGAACATGGTAATATCAGGCTTGATCGCATCCCTTACCATATTGCTGACCTGCAGAGAGACAAAATCCGGATTATCCACGCCGATGACTGTCCCGTCATCTTTTACGCCGATATACAGCTTGCCGCCCTCGCAGTTTGCAAAGGCGATAATCTCTTTTTTTACGTCTTCAACAACAATCTCTTTTAATTCTACCGTTTCACTTTCCTGAAGCAGCATAGCTGATCCTCCTTTTTGAAGTATCTGGTCATATCTTACCACAATGGGTCAATCGTGTCAAGCATATTGACTTGATTGACGAGATAAATATCTGGCATAAAAAAGGCATCAGACCTGCGTGATGCAGGCCTGACACCTTTTTTGAGGAAATCCATATATTATTTTGCTAGTATACTATTTATTTTTCTTTGCTTCCATCATCTTCATCGCACGGACCTTGAGCGGCAGCCCGAACAGGTTGATGAATCCGTCCGCGTCATGGTGGTCATAAAGCTCCCCGGTAGTAAAGCTTGCCAGAGACTCGCTGTACAGTGAATACGGGGAGGTAGTACCGGCTTTGATGATGTTGCCTTTATAAAGCTTGAACTTTACTTCGCCGGTCACGTACTCCTGGGTGCTCTCGATAAATGCCTGGACAGCCTCTCGAAGCGGTGTGAACCATTTCCCTTCGTAAACAATCTGGGAAAGCTTGTTGCCCATCTCTTCCTTCACTTCATATGTAGCGCGGTCTAAGACCAGCTCCTCAAGCTGCTGGTGCGCCTCGTAGATGATCGTTCCGCCCGGTGTCTCGTAGATGCCGTGGGACTTCATGCCGACCACCCGGTTCTCCACGATGTCAGAGATACCTATGCCGTGCTTTCCACCAAGCTCGTTCAGCTTGCGGATGATGTCGGATACCTTCATTTCCTCGCCATTGATGCTCTTCGGAATACCCTTTTCAAATGTCATCGTCACATACTCCGCCTCGTCGGGAGCATTCTCCGGGGAAACGCTCATTACGAGCAGATGGTCATAGTTCGGCTCCAGGGACGGATCTTCAAGCTCAAGCCCTTCGTGGCTGATATGCCAGAGGTTGCGGTCACGGCTGTAGCTGTGGCTCGCGTCAAAGGGAAGGTTGATGCCGTGTGCCTTGCAGTACGCGATCTCATCCTCGCGGGACTGCATCGTCCACACGTCCGTCATACGCCACGGAGCGATGACCTTGATATCCGGAGCCAGAGCCGTGATGGCAAGCTCAAAACGGATCTGGTCATTGCCCTTTCCGGTAGCGCCGTGGCAGATGGCAACAGCGCCTTCTTTCCTGGCAATTTCCACAAGGCGCTTGGCGATAGCCGGGCGCGCCATGGAAGTCCCGAGCAGATATTTGTTCTCATAGACCGCATGGGCCTGGATACAGGGTACGATATAATTTTCACAGAAATCATCGACGACGTCTTCAATGTATAACTTGGACGCTCCGGAGAGCTTCGCGCGCTCCGAAAGCCCTTTAAGCTCCTCACCCTGCCCGCAGTCAACGCAGCAGCAGATAACCTCATAATCAAAAGTCTCTTTTAACCACGGGATGACGGCTGTAGTGTCAAGCCCGCCGGAATATGCCAGTACAACTTTCTCTTTCATCTTAACATCCTCCTCAGTGATATACCATTCTATAAATCAAAAATGTAATTTCCTTGGCCGCAAAAATTACTATACACCATATCTTATAATTATGCAAGAAAAAAATGAAAGATAATTAAAAATATACGTAATATACAATTATTATGCATAAAATAGCAGGTATGCATAAGAAATGTATAAAATGATGGTTTTAGGGGTTGACGTATGTAGGAAATCTATATATAATATAGATAACCGATATATAGATGAACTACATAAGAAGGAGGGAGACGAAGATGAAGATCATAGCCAGAATATGGAAAAGCAGCGCGTGGAGATGCCTTCCTTGTTTTATGAGTTCGATACTGGTTGCAGCTACACTGTTTTTATTTGAAGGCATCAAGGCGATGTTTTTGCACAACATGAGCGGGGAGGAGAAGTTCAGGTCCTCTCTTGGTATTTCGGCCCATCTGTATATTTATATCCTGCTGTTTATCGGTGTTATCCTGATCCTTTACACAGTGAATCATTACAGCAGGGCAAGGCTTAAGGATTACGGTACATTTCTGGTGCTGGGGAGCGAGAAGGGCAGCATTGTCCGGATGATGCTCACAGAGTACGGGATCATCAGCGCAGTCTCCTATGGGGCGGGCTGTATCTTGGGGACGGTCTTCTTGCTTGCGGTGAGAAAGGTGGTCCTCTCCGAAGGCATACATATGGAGCTTGACGGAGAGATGTATCTGGGCGTGGTGCTGAAAACACTGTTTTATATGCTGATGGTGTACGCGGCCGCGGTGTTTATGAATGCGGTATACTTACAGGGCAATTCCCTGGCCTCATTGATGCGGTATGACAGGAAAAAGAGCAGGCTGCCTTCCATAAAAGCAAGTCTTATCGGTACGGTATGCGCAGGTCTATGTATTACTGCTGCCTGTACCATATTGGCAGGTGAGCGCATTTCCCCATATATTAAGATGAAATACGGCCTGCTCCTTGCGCTCGCCGGATTGTTCCTTTGTTTTACCTATATCGGAAGGCTGCTGTTGTACCTGCTTGGCAGGCGGGAGGGATGGTATTACCGATACCTGCTCAGGATAAAGGATCTGTATTACCGGTTCGCGGATAATAAAAATATCATGCTGCTGAGCTTTATGGTCAATTTTACTGTCCTTGTCTTTATCAATAATAATATCGTGGAATTCGGAGCTACGGACTCCCGTTATCTGTGGAAGTATCCCTATGATTACGTGTATGCGGTGGAACAAGGGCAGTCGGGAGAGCTTCTCCGTAAGCTCGGCGATGAAGGGGCTGACGCAGACGCGTATCCGTGCGTTTTCCTTACCTGCGCAGAGAACGGATCCTATATCGGCATACCGGTATCTGCCTACAACGCGCTTTCGGGGGAAGACGAAGAAGTTTTGCCCGGTGAGGTCTTAAGTATCCTGCAAAAGCATGAGGACGATGAGGACATATTGCTCCCGTCGGGGCGGGTGACCTTGGAAACCGGGGAAGGCATACGGCAGTTTAAGGCAGGGAAGCAAAAGAATAAGATCCTTTTTGCCGCCAGTCAGCCAGAAAGCATCGGCGTGCTGGTGTTTGGCGGGGCGGACTATGATTCGCTGTGCAAGGTCTGGGACGGCATGTCCCTGATCACCGTTGACCAAAAGGCGCGGGAAACAGCCGCGGCGCCCCGGGAGGCGAAGCTTTTTTATTCTAAAGCGGAGCTGATGCAAAAAGACAGAAAGGAAGATATCATGACGCTGATCTTTTACGTCTCCATGGGGATCTTTCTGATGATCAGCAATATGGCGGTCCTCGCGGTCAGGGTGTGGACGGTGATCCCGGTGCTTGGAGAAAAATACGGATTCTTAAGGAAGCTCGGGATGGATGACGAAGAGCTTGAGGGCGATGTGAAAGGCGAACTGTCTATCTGTATGAAGATCCCTTTCGTGCTGTCATTTGTCCTGGGGGCATGTACACTTTTATGGCTGTCCGGCTCAGGGGAGTATTACCTGGACAGACGGGTGATTCTGCTGTTTGCAGCGCTGGTCACCGTGCAGGGAAGCTTTATCGCCGGGATAGGACGTTATGGGTACCGGTTAGTCAGAGACAGGATAGATGAAGGAAACGGGGTGAAGATATGGAGCTGATCAGAACGGAAAATGTAGTCAAGAATTACCAGAACACGCAGGTGCTAAAGAGCGTGGACCTGGCGGTTAAGGAAGGGGAGTTTATCGGGATCATGGGCAAATCCGGGAGCGGCAAGACGACGCTTCTTAAGATCATGGGGATGATCGAACCGGTGACGGACGGAAAGGTATTCTATGAGAAAGGCAATGTGGAGCGGATTTCCGAAAAGGAAGCGGCGAGGATACGGCGGGAGGAGCTGGGATTTATCTTTCAGGAGTTTTTCCTGATGGACAGCCTGACTGTCCTGGAAAATGTGATGCTGCCCCTGCTCATCGGTAAGACTGCCGGTGTATCCGCAAAAGAGCGGGCGAAGAAGCTTATCCGGAAATTCGGGATAGACGGGCTGGAGGAGAAGATGCCGGATGAACTGTCAGGCGGGGAGCGGCAGAGAACAGCCATATGCAGGGCGCTGATCAATAATCCGCGGATTGTCTTTGCCGATGAGCCTACCGGCAATCTGGATTCTAAATCTGGCAAGGTGGTGATCGATGCCCTGGAGACGATCAATAAGGAACTACTTAAGACGGTGATCATGGTGACTCATGACCCACAGATGGCAAGCCATTGTGACCGGGTTATCCTGTTAAAGGACGGGAAAATCCTGGGGCAGATGGAAAAGCGGCCGGGAGACACCGGGTTTTATCAGGAAATCATCAAGCGGATGATCGATCTGTAAGATAAAGTGGCAGGAAGGCGGCTGTTAAGGACAGACGATACATCGGATGTACAACAAAAAAGGAGGGGTATGTGGATGGACAGACAGAGATATATGGAGCTTCTTGGCGGACAGATCCGCTGCAGGCGGGCAGTTCCTCTGGTGACAAAGGAGCTGGAAGCACATATCGAGGAGCAGAAGGAAGATTTCCTGGCGGAAGGGATGCCAGAGAATGAGGCGGAGGAGATGGCCGTCCGGGAGATGGGCGATCCGGTAGCGGTGGGCATCCAGATGGATGCCGTCCACAGGCCGCGGATGAACTGGGGGCTTATCTTTCTTATCGGGCTTTTCAGCGCGGCAGGGGTGCTTTTGTGGTACGGGTTAAATATCCGGGCTGCGGGTGGCGCAGGAGGGACGCCGGACAAGGCTTATCCCCTGTTTTTCCGGTATGCGGCCGGTACGGCGGCAGGGTTCCTTTGCATGGTGGGAATCTGCTATATGGATTACACATGGTTCGCGGTGCGGGCGAAAAAAATCATGCTGATCTACAGCGGGATACTCCTGCTGATTCCGGTTGTCCTTGCAGGGCCGATGGATGATGCCTTTTCGGAAGGATATACGGCTGCAGTGTGGCTGATGGCTTTTCTTTTTCTCCCGTTATACTGCGGAGTGCTATTTAGCTACTGGGGGCAGGGGCTTTTGGGATTTATCAAAGGTGCGGCGTGGATGCTGCCTATTGTGGGTTCTTTGCTGGTTTACCGAAACAGGCTGGAGATGCTTATGTTCCTCGTCGTGCTGGCTGCGGTGTTATCTTACGCGGTTGCCGCAGGGACATTTTGCATCCCGGTAAAGCGCACAGTTTTTGGTATCTGGGCAGTGACGGCGCTTTTATCTGCCGGGGTCTTATTGGCTGACGGACTGACAAGCTTCGGCATCATGCCGGAGGTGTACGAGGAATTTATGGCAGCGAGCCGGGATACGGTGCGGGGGATCATAGCGGGAAGCCATGCCTTAGGGAGCGCGGGCGAGTCTTTGGGCGTACAGGGCGGAACGTTTGGGTTCACCGTGGGCGTACAGGGCAGGATGCTGGAACTCACTGAGGTATTCCCGGTGGGCAGCGAATTAATGCTGACGTATACGGCAGCCTGCTTTGGGACCTTCGCGGCTTTTGCGGCAGTCCTGGCGGCCGGGGCGCTGTTTCTTCGGATGCTCGTCCTGACGATGAGGCAGAAGAACCGCCTGGGGCGGATGATGGGACTTGGATGCGGCCTTTTGCTCCTTGCCCATGCGGCCGTCTATGTGCTGACCAACATGGGCGCGATCTGGCCGGAGCAGGTGTACTGCCCGTTTACCATGGATTACAAAGGCATGGCCGTGACCTATGTATTATTTGGAGTGATGCTGAGTATCTACCGGTATCAGAGTATAACGGAAGCGTAAGTGTAAGTGGCAGTCTCCCTTTTTGGGAATGTATAAAGAAGGAAAATGGAGGTATGAATATGGCAGTTGATAAGAGTTTGGTTTCAGGGAGCACGTCGATGCTGATCTTGCGGCTCCTGGCGGAGAAGGATATGTACGGGTACGAGATGATCGATACCCTGAGGGAGAAATCGGAGAATGTGTTCGAGCTTAAGGCCGGGACGCTCTACCCGCTCCTTCATTCTATGGAAGAAAAAGGGTTTTTGGAGGCGTACGAACAGGAGGCAGTCGGTAAGGTGCGCAAATACTATCACCTGACGAAATCCGGAAAAAAGCAGCTTAAAGTAAAAGCCCAGGAGTGGAAGGAATACTCCCGTGCAGTGGTAAATGTCATGGGAGCGATGGGGGATGGCGGAAGGAGTGGATGTTATGGACAGGCGTAATTATCTGGAGCTTCTGTCTTCCCAGATCCGCTGCAAACGGGCGGTTCCCCTGGTGACGGAGGAGCTGGAAGCACATATCGAGGAGCAGAAGGCGGATTTCCTGGCGGAAGGGATGACAGAGCGGGAAGCGGAAGCAGCAGCCGTCCGGGAGATGGGCGACCCGGTGGCGGTGGGTGCCCAGATGGACGGGATACACAGGCCGCGGATGAACTGGCGGCTCATCGTCGGGATCGGTATCGTCAGCCTGCTTGGGATGGTGATGTTACATATCCTTGATGTCACCGTGGAGTCGAAGGATATGCCGTTTCTGTACCTGGCGAGCCATATGGTCTATCTCGTCACCGGGTACGCGGCGATGATCGGGATATGCTGCCTCGACTACACATGGGTTGCCCGCAGGGCGAAACTGCTTTTGGCGGGCTATCTCCTTTTACTGGCCGCAGGGACGACAGTGTTTGGTACGACGATCAACGGCGCGGAAGGGTTCATCGATGTGTTCGGGCTGGCGACGGTCAATGTGAACCAGTGGGTGATCCTGGTGATCCCGCTGTACTGTGCGGTACTCTACAGCTACCGCGGGCAGGGGTATCTGGGGCTTTTAAAAAGCATTCTCTGGATGCTGCCGGTGATCTTCTCACAATTTTGGTTCCGCACGTCAGGGATCATCCTGCTTATCCCGGCGCTGGCAATGATCCTGACCGCGGCGGTCTGCAAAGGATTTTTCCGGGTGAAGGTAAGGCGGACGCTGGCAATGATCTGGGGCGCGGCGGCGTCAATTCCCGTCGGGACAATCTTGTGGTTTTCCTGGTTTGGCTCTTCTTATCAGATGATGCGGCTTGAGGTGATGTTCCATCCGGAAAAGTATGCGAAAGAGGAGGGGTATCAGTTCTACACGCTGAGAAAGCTGCTGGAAGGGAGCAGGTTTATCGGGGAAGGAAAGAATTTTTCGGAGTTTTCCGGACGGCTTCCGGACAATTCAGGTTTTGCCCTGACCTATATCATGTCTGGCTTCGGCGTACTGGCAGCAGTCTGTGTCGTCAGCGTGATCGCCATACTGGTCGGTAAGCTGACCGCCATGACCCTTAAGCAGAAGAACCAGTTGGGGGCGCTGATGGGAATGGGCTGCGGCGTGACCATCGCCTTGCAGGCCGTCTGGTATGTGCTGACCAATCTCGGGATCGTGCTGACGGGACCGGTCTACTGCCCGTTTATCACGAGGGGAGGCAGCGGGATGATCATCACTTATATCCTGTGCGGGATCATGCTGAGTATCTACCGGTATCAGAGCGTGATAAAGGAGCCGCGGAAAATGCAGGTAAAAAGAAAATGCCAGGAGTAAGAACCCTCGCACCTGGACCATATGCTCACGGAGCGCGCAGAAAATACGCATTCCGTGAGCTTTTTATCGCAGCGAAGTTTACACCTCTGCCTCGATCAATGTGTAATCATCCAGTCTGATCTCTTTTACCCCAGTCTCTTTTTTCTGATCATAATTAAAGCTGAGCATATAGCCTTTCCTGAGATGATAATACTCCAGATAGTGAAGAAGCTCCTCTTCGCCGCGGGTGTGGGAAGCATTGCCCCGCCGTACTTTAAGCTCCACGATGAACTGTTCCCCGCCGTAATCGACGATGAGGGCAGTGCGTTCCGTGTCGCGGGTGTGGGACTCGATATAGTAATTTCCGCCGCCGTTGATGATGGGCTTTAAGTACAGGAGGAAAAGCTTGCGGCCTTCTTCTTCGTAAAAGGTCTTGTCCCGCTCCCCGTAAAGCTCGTCAAAGTGGGCCGTGAACTTTTCCAGGATAAGCTGCATGTTCAGGCGCCCGCCAAGGATAAACCGACTTTTATTCTGGAGAGCCGCCCGGTACAGGTCGGTATTCTGCATATCCGTCGTGGTGAGGAAATAGTTATACACCCTTGTCTCAAATATCCGGTTGGCAAGTACGACCCGGTTTTCTACGATTTTCACAAAACCGAACATCAAAGCCATATCGATCAGGCTGTCATCGGGGTTGTACACGATATTCTGCCCGTAGAATAACAGGGCGTGCAGGGTAGACTTAAGCTCTGGATAGTCTCTGAGCTTGCCGATCACCGATTCAAACAGCGGGATCTTCTCTGCCAGCAGAAGCTCCACGGCTTTCGAGATGCCGCGCTTCGTCCAGACGCTTCGCTTATCCGGGAATCCGGGCCGCCCTGCCGTCTGCTCGTCCAGAATCTTGCAAAGCTTCGAGACAAGGAAAGGATAGCCGGAAGTATAGTCGTAGAGAAGCCCGGCAATCTTTCCCGTATCCATCCCGGTCTGGTAATCCTGCTCATATTCATCGAGCATTCCCCGGATATCTTCTGTTGAAAAATTCATATCCACCAGAAAGTCAGCGGCGATGTTCCACGGGCTGTTGGCCGTATGCCCGTCATTGGTCACAAATTTCCGCTTCATGTTCTGGATATCGTAGACGCCGGTCAGGATGACCGAATGGAAGGCGGCCTTTTTCTTCTGGATATAGTAGCCCCGAAGCTGGGTGAGAAAATCAAGGAACACTTGGTTATTCGCCGCACTGTCGATCTCGTCGATCATCAGTACGATACGCCGCTCAGAGAGGTCACACCACCTGCTTAAGCAGCGGAACAGCCTGGAGAGCCGCGCGTTCTCAAGCCTTCCGCCGGCAAATTGCTTAAGCTGGTTTTCGATTTCCGCCGGAAGGCTGTCCGTATCAGAGACGGAATCTAAGATTTCCCCGGAAAAAGCCTCTACAAAGGTATGCTCATTTTCAAAGTCCGCCGAGCTGAGAAGCTGGAAATCCAGGTTGATGACGGTATAGTCCCTCTGCAGGTATTTCTCCAGGGCGTGCAAAGTCGTGGTCTTTCCGTACTGGCGGGCGCGGTTGATCGTAAAATACTGTCCCTGGTCCACCATCTGCCCGATGGCCTCAAGCCTTGAGCGGATGTCCACCATATAATGGACAATGGGGTTGCAGTCAGCGTTTATATTGAAGGTTTTCATGAGAAGATATCTCCTTTCTTCTGTGGAAATACAAGTGGCTGGTTTGCGGAGTTTCTTTCTTTAACTATTCTACTATAAGCTGTGGGAATTTTCAATAAAAGGCATCATTATAGAAAAGAGGCGAAATGGTCGTCAAGATGTACATATACAACTTAATTGAAAACAATACAGATAATCGAAATGATGCACAAAAAGTTGTACTCATATTTGTGACATATTACGTCTTGAAAAAGGAAAATTTGTACAGTACAATATTGATATAAAATAAAGATGCCTGGTAACAAAAGCATCAGAAAAAAGGAGGTAGAAAGGATGAAAAAAAGGATTCTCAGCGTGGCTCTGATCGCGGTCATGATGCTTTCCCTCACACTCTCAGGATGTGGAAGCGATAGCTTGAGTGACGGTGGGGAAAAACAGGGGGGAACAGGTAAACTGGTCGGTGTGGCCATGCCGACCCAAAGCTCGGAAAGGTGGATCAAGGACGGGCGCAATATGAAAAAAATGCTGGAAGAGATGGGATACGAGGTATTCCTGCAATATGCGGAGGATGATGTACAGGTACAACTTGCACAGGTTGAGTCCATGATCGCCAAGCATGTGGACTGCCTGGTGGTTGCGTCGGTGGATTCCTCTGCGCTGATCAATGCCCTTCAGACAGCCAGGGAGGAAGGCATCCCGGTCATCGCCTACGACCGTCTGCTGATGAACACGGACGCAGTGAACTATTACGCATCCTTTGACAATGAAGGAGTAGGCAGGAAGATCGGGGAGTACATCGAGGAAAAGGCCGGCCTTAAGGAGGCGAAAGAACCGCAGACCATCGAGTTCTTCATGGGATCGCCGGATGACAACAACGCGGTCCTCCTGTACAAAGGCGTGATGAGCGTGCTGCAGAAATATTTGGATGACGGGACTTTAGTGTGTAAGTCGGGGCGTACATCTTTTGACGATACTTGTATCTTAAGATGGTCCCAGGAGGTGGCGCTGCAGAACTGTGAAAATTACTTGTCAGGCTTTTATGCCGATGAGAAGCTGGATATCTGCTGTTCCGCATTTGACGGATTTGCCTACGGGATCAAGGCGGCCCTGGAGGCGGCCGGGTACAGCGAAGAGGACTGGCCGATCATCACTGGGCAGGACGCGGAGGTCATGGCAGTGAAGAATATCATCGACGGCAAGCAGACGGCCACGATCTTTAAGGACACCGGGCTTCTGGCGGAGAAATGCGCCGGGATGGTAAAGGCAGTGAGCAAGGGCAGCGAGCCGGAGGTCAACGATACCGAGACTTACGATAACGGGAAGATGGTCGTGCCGTCTTACCTGTGCGAGCCATTGTCCCTGGATAAGGACAATTATAAAGAGCTTGTCATCGACAGCGGCTACTATAAAGAAGAAGAGATCATGAATGCAAAATAAAGGAAAGGAGTTGAAGAAATGTCAGAGTATATTCTGGAGATGAACCATATTGTCAAAGACTTTTCGGGTGTAAAAGCCTTGAATGACGTCAACCTGAAGGTTAAGCGCGGCGAGATCCATGCACTCTGCGGCGAGAACGGCGCCGGGAAATCAACGCTGATGAACGTGCTGTCCGGGATCTATCCATTTGGTACATATACCGGGGACATCGTATACAACGGGGAAGTGGTCAAAAACCGCAACATC
>CANAPP010000025.1 GCA_947363565.1 uncultured Lachnospiraceae bacterium
GTCTTTTCCTGCATTTCCGGGTTTTCTTCCAGAAACTTCTGGTAGCGGAAATTCACTTCCTTTTTAAACTGCTTTTTCTCCAGCTTCGCCACTTTCCCACGCTGCCGCTGCTCCTTGTTCTTGTAATGCCGCTTCACAAAGCGGTAGGCATCTTCTACTCTCTGCTCCGTCTTGTGTGCGCCCTCCACGCCGGAGTTTTCCTTCTCCACCTCGGCAACCTTGCCGTGCGCAATGTTTGTAAACTCCGATCCGGTTCTGCCCGCCATCCGCTTTACTGGATTGTCAGCCTGGAAAGGCTTCTCCTTTACCACGGCGGCCAGCACATACTTTGCCCTGCCCGTCTTTTCGTCAAAGACACGCTCTAAGGAATATTCCTTTTTCTTTGGCAGCTTCTTCCTTGCGGCCTGGGTCTTTCTCCCGGCTTTCTCCGCTTTCTTTTGCAGCTTTTCTAACTTTTTGCTGCCCTGGAATTCCGGTTCTGCGCCATCGGTAAAGGAATTGCTTTCCGTAAAGGTGTTATCCTTCGTCTGGAAGCCACGCTCGGAATCACTTTTTTTCGTGCGTTCCCTGTCCTGATGTTCCCGCCTGCGGTATCTGCCCTTTTTTTCGCTCTGGTGGTAAGTATCCCTGCGGCGGTAATCATCCTTAAATTCCTTTGTATCTCCGGCCTGCTCGCCGCCATCCTCCTCCATAAAAGCGTTCTGCTCTTTGGAAAAACTACTTTCTGCCTTACCGTCAGCATTGCCACCGTCAGGTTTCTCTTTCTTTCCCGTAAAGCTGTTTTCTCTCTGGAA
The DNA here is from genome assembly GCA_947363565.1 of uncultured Lachnospiraceae bacterium. Taxonomy (GTDB): domain Bacteria; phylum Bacillota; class Clostridia; order Lachnospirales; family Lachnospiraceae; genus MD308. The sequence continues at coordinate 795 of CANAPP010000025.1, forward strand.
CTGCTTTTGCTGCCTGCGCTTTTTCTGGCTGGATTTTGCTTTCTCCCCTGCCGTTTTCTGTGCATTACTCTGAAAACTGCTGTGACTATCCCACACATCGGCACTGTCCGGCCTGCCTTTTGGCTTCGGGCTATTCTGCTTTGCGGAATAATCAGCGTCATGTTCAGACGGTTTCGCCTGCCCGGACTTCTGGACATCATGTCCAGAAGTGGTATCGGCATCCCTCGGCTGGTGTGCGCCGGACTGCTTCTGTTTTGCCCTTTTTGCGCCAGTATCTTCCTTTGCGGAACTCCTGCCGGCAAAAGCGTTTTTATCCTCCGCAAACCCAGCACGCTGTTTCTTCTTTTTTTCTGCCATTAAAATTCCTCCCTGTTTACCTGTTGCTGTCAGCCTCCCTGATCCTGTCCTGCGATGCCTCAAACCACTTTCTTTCTATCTCCGCCCCGATAAACCGCCGTTTTGTTTTTACGCACGCTTCCCCCACCGGGCAGCTTCCCATAAACGGGTCAAGGCATACCTCGCCCTCCAGTGTGGAGCATCTGACCAGATGCTCGGCGTTCCGTCCGTGTAAAGGTTAAAGGCAAGCCTTACCACCTTTACGCTGCCGCTGGTCTGCCAGCCCTGATGCAGACACTCTGTTTTGACGCACCCGGACTTCATATCGTAAATCTGGCTAAAATGGTTCCTCGTGTCCTCAGAAATACCGAGAATGTAGATCAAAGCCTTATGATAGCAGTCCTGATACCTCGCCTGTTCCAGTTTCTCATAATAGAATCTTTCATGTTCCTCGTTTGCAAAAACCATGTGTGTGTTGTTGGCGCTCTGCGCCCCTGCTCTTAACGCTGTGTTGTTCATACCTGAACCTCCTTCAATTAAAATTGTTGTTTGACTATAACAAAAAAGGACAGTCCCATTCGTTAGAATAAGATTGTCCTTTAAGGCACAATATTCAGGTTTTCACATTTATTGCGTATTATTCCGTATTATCAGGTAAAAATTTGATGTACTTTTGATGTACTTTTCACCATTTCTTGTACTTTGAGGGAATGAAGAAGCGCTTAAAAATCCGTGAGCAGCTTCCGCTTTCTCTCAATCATTTCGTCTATTTTTTGTATATATAGAGCCACATCCTTCACATTCTCGCTTCGCTCAATCCGCCCGTCCGGGTACACCCGTTTTGACACGCTACCTGCTCCGCAAGCCACGATAGACTGTTTCTCCTCCATTATAAGTATATTGTATATTCCGGCTTTGTCAACCTTTGCATAACCCACATTTTCAAAATTCCCGGCGATATTCTTCTGACGGTACAGGTAATACGGAGACATCCCCATTCTTCCCGCCGCCCCCGCAGCTTCTTTAATCATATCCCCGATACACTCTGCGTTCTTTATCTCCTCCTCTGTCATCTTCGCCGCCCGCTTGATGGCAAGAGAATGGACCGTGAGATTATCCGGCGACAGCTCCTCAATCTGCCGAAGTGTGTCTTTTGCCTCCCTCACTGTCTCTCCCGGAAGTCCCATGATCAGATCCATATTGATATCATCAAAGCCCATCTCTCTTGCCAGGAAAAATGCGTTCTTTACTTCCTCTACCGTATGTTTTCTTCCGATCCGGTCCAAGGTCTGCTGCTGCATCGTCTGAGGATTGATGGAAATCCTTGTTATCCCATGACCTTTCAAGACAGCAAGCTTTCCGGCCGTAACAGTATCCGGGCGTCCCGCCTCCACGGTATATTCCAGCAGATGTTCCCTGGAAAAATTAAGATCGATACAAGTTAAGAGCCTCTCAAGCTGCGCTTCACTCAGCGTGGTGGGCGTCCCGCCTCCGATATATATCGTATTGAGCCGCTTTCCTTCCGAAGTTCTTGCAATAAACGCAAGCTCATTGCACAGCGCCTTAAGATAATCATCAATTCTCTCTCTCCACGCCGACAACTCACCGGAACTGAAAGAACAGTACGCACAGACTGTCGGACAGAAGGGAATTCCTACATACAGACTGTATCCGTCCTTCGTATCTAGCCGGTCAAGCAGTTCCTTTTCCTTGGAGGCAATCTGCCAGGCAAGGACCGACTTTTCCCGGCTCACCAGGTAATTTTCCTGAAACCATCGGAGAAATTCCTCCGGAGACATCCCTTCCCTTCGCTTTTGCATCGCAAGCTTTGTCGGACGCACTCCCATCAGGATCCCCCAGGAGAGTGTCCGGCCGGTCTTTGCTTTTAACTGGCCATAGAGCGCGAGATCCGTCTGATGTTTTTTTTCGCCGATGCCGGCTTCGTATACCGAAGACACCTTGCCGCTAGGCCCCTTTGCCAATTCTCTCTCTGAGACAGCCGCCGCCATCTCTCCGTCAACCATGACCGTTACATAATTAGAGGCTTTTTCCTCTATCCGCGAAACTACTTCCGCGGACGGATAAAAAGCCTTTGTCATATGGTACGCATTATAAATATATGTTTCTTCCCTGCATATCACCTGTATCATACATTCCATCTCCTAAGTAAGTATATCGCAAAATCAGGTATAACGGATAAGCCGCTGCACCCGCATACTCGCTCGCCTTACACAAACGGATTATGCACCTTCTCGTAACCGATCGTCGTCTCTCCCATATGTCCCGGATACACATGGGTCTCATCCGGGAGCTTCAAAAGCTTCTCCCTGACGGAATACATAAGGTCCGATGTACTGCTGGTCTCAAAATCCGTCCGCCCCACCGAACACTGGAACAGCGTATCTCCGCTGAAAAGCACTTTCTCCGACGCAATATAATAACAGCACCCGCCCCATGTATGCCCCGGCGTATGGATGACCTCAAACGTATAACCCGCAAGCGCAAGCGTCTGCCTATCCCGCAGATACTGCGCTCCCGAAAACGTATAGCCCGCCGTATAAGTGGAGGACTGATTCAGCCGGGGATCATTCATCACCCTCTCATCATCCTCATGGACATAGACCGGCACTGAGAATCTTTCTAAAAATCCATCAATTCCCATAATATGATCAAAATGTCCGTGTGTCAGAAGGATCGCCTCGATCTTAAGTCCCTCCGCCTCTATATGATCCAGCATCTTTTTCGGACACGCTGCCGGGTCCACAATTACCGCCTGCTTTGTCTCCTCATTTACCGCCAGATAACAGTTGGTGCTGATAATTCCTGTCACAAATCTTTCTACTTTCATTACCCTGTCGTCCTTTCAATATCAATCACGCCCTCAAGCTGACGAAGCTTTGCGATGACCTTCTCAAGCTCCGCCCTGCCGTGAACGATAAATCCTGTCTCAATGGTAGCCATCCCCTGCTTATTGGTGCGGATGTTCATGGATTTCACATCCACGCCGTTCTCCGTAAAGATCCTGGTCACTTCCATGAGAAGTCCCTGCTTGTCATAGGCAAACATCTTGATCTCTGCAAGGTACTGTCCGCCTGCCTTCTCTGCCACTCCGCCTTCCCATTCTGCATCAATAAGCCTTGCCCGCTCTGCCTCTGTCAGATGGATCATATTCACACAGTCTGTCCGGTGGATGGAAAGCCCTCTTCCTCTGGTCACAAAGCCCACGATCTCATCTCCCGGCACCGGATTGCAGCACCGCGAAAAACGCACAGCCACATCATCGATTCCCTTGACGACGATCCCGCTCTTTGACTTGGCGATATGGACCTTATTCTTAGCTGCCTCAGCAACCTTCTCTAAGACGACCTCATTGGTCATCTCCTGCTTGTGCTCTTTTCCGTATTCCTCTACCAGGCGGTTCACTACCTGACCTTCCTTCAGACCGCCGTGACCGATGGCCGCAAGCACCGAATCCCAGTCCTTAAATCCATATTTATTCTGGACAATCTCCATATATTTCGTCTGGAGCACATCCGGGGGATTGATAGACTTTGACTTACAGTAGGATGCGATCATCTCCTTCCCCTTGATGATGTTGTCTTCCTTAAACTGCTTTTTGAACCACTGGTTGATCTTATTCTTCGCCTGGGTGCTCTTAACGATATTCAGCCAGTCCCGGCTGGGTCCCCTGGAATTCTGAGAAGTAAGGACTTCAATCCTGTCGCCGTTTTGAATCTTGTAGTCAAAAGTCACTAGCTTTCCATTCACTCTTGCCCCGATCATCTTATTGCCCACAGCACTATGGATCGCGTATGCAAAATCAATGGGCGTAGAGCCGTTTGGAAGATTCTTTACATCTCCCTGGGGCGTAAAGCAGTATACATCCTCCGCGAACAAGTCCAGATCGCCCTTTAACAGGCTTAAGAACTCCCGGTTATCCGACATATCCTGCTGCCACTCCAAGATCTGCCTTAACCAGCTTAGCTTCTCTTCTTCCTGGATCTTTACATTCTTCTTTCCGCCCTGGGACTCCTTGTATTTCCAGTGGGCGGCAATCCCGTACTCCGCCGTCTTATGCATCTCCTCTGTACGGATCTGGATCTCAAAAGGCTGGCCTGCCGTACTCTGTCCCGTAGTACTCATCAGCGTTGTGTGAAGAGACTGATACATATTTGACTTTGGCATAGCGATATAATCCTTAAAGCGCCCCGGGATCGGTGTATACAATTCGTGGATCACGCCCAGCGCCGCATAACAATCCTTCACCGACTCTACGATGATGCGCACCGCAAACAGATCGTAAATCTGATCCACCGTCTTATCCTGGTTCACCATCTTTTTATAGATGCTGAAGAAATGCTTCACACGGCCGCTCACCTCTGCCTTGATATTCGAATTCTTCATATGGTCAGACACTTCTTTTACAATCTGATCTACGAACTCTTCCCGCTCCGTCTTTCTGGCATTGATCTGGTTCACCAGATCAAAAAAGACCTGCGGCTCGTAATATTTTAAAGAAAGGTCGTCAAGCTCTGTCTTGATCTTGGAAATCCCCAGCCTGTGAGCGATGGGCGCATAGATATCCATGGTCTCTTTCGCTTTCTCCTTCTGCTTTGCAGGAGTCATAAACTGGAGGGTGCGCATGTTGTGAAGGCGGTCCGCCAGCTTTATAATGATCACCCGGATATCCTTGGCCATGGCAAGGAACATCTTCCGAAGGCTCTCTGCCTGTACTTCAAGCTTATCCGACGAGTAGGATAACTGCCCTAATTTTGTCACACCGTCAACGAGAAAACAGACGTCCTCGCCGAATTCTTTCTTTAACGTCTCCTCCCCGATCTTCGTATCCTCGATCACATCATGCATCATCCCTGCCGCGATGGTCTCTTTATCCATCTCAAGCTCCGCAAGAATGATCGCCACCCAGAGCGGGTGCACGATATAAGGCTCACCGGATTTACGTAGCTGCTCACCGTGAGCGCTCTTTGCAAGCTGATACGCCTTGGCGATCATGGTGACATCGGTGGATGGGTGGTATTTCCGGATGCAGGCAATCAACATGTCGTAGAGCTTATCCGGATCTTCGTAATCCTTTTTGTCTTTGATCGCATGACCGTCCACCACCTCCAGGCCAAGTGACAGATCCTTTGTAAGTGCAGATGATGCGATCCGGTTGTCCAATGATTCATACGTCGTCTTTTCTGACATATTACTGCCTCCTTCCTTTAATGATCCCATAACAATAACAAACCTTCTGCAATGCTTTTATTTCCCCGGATAAATGATCACAGAATCCACATCATACCCCGTAAGCCGCTCTCTCCCCTTAAGCCCGGCAAGCTCCATCAGGAATACGCACTTTACCACTTCACCGCCTAGCCCCTCGATCAGCTCCACGATAGCCTCATTGGTCCCGCCTGTGGCGATCAGGTCATCAATAACGACAACCTTCTGTCCCTTCCTGATGGCATCCTTATGGATCTCAATCTCGGCAGTGCCGTATTCCAGCTCATACGTAATCGAAGCCGTCTCGCAGGGAAGCTTACCCTTCTTGCGGATCGGGATAAATGGCTTGCGAAGATTGTAGGCGATGGGCACCCCGAAGATAAAGCCGCGGGATTCCGGCCCCGCGATCACGTCAAACTCCACGCCTTCAAGCTTTTCCTGCATCAAGTCGACGGCAAGGTGAAGGCCGTCCGCATCCTGAAGGACACTGGTCACATCCCGGAAAATAATCCCCGGCTCGGGAAAGTCAGGTATGCTTCTTACATATTCCTCGATTGGTTTCATGGTCATCTCTCCGTTTCTCTTGTAAAATTACACATATTACAGTATAGCATCTTCTGACACGATTTTCAAATATTTCCTAAGTGCAAAACGGGTTTTGGAAACATGTCTCTGTATTCAGCGGTAGTGGGTGATGGTGATCTGGGGAGTTCTTCTGCCCTGGTATTCGTTGATGCCCGGGTAATAGGTGATATTTAAACCTGCCACAGCCGGGCGGCCGGCAAGGAGACTGTTCCACGTACCTTTCACGTACTTTGCTTCCAGGTATGAGGAAAATACGCCGATGTCCCCGAAGAACATGGCGTCGATCACCGTGCGGGCCTGATCCTGTACCTTCAGCTTTAATACATTATGATTCTTGCCAAGAATCCGGGCTTCTAACAGAGCAATATTTCTTGCGGCGAATACGGGCTTCGTGTTTCCTTTGCCGAAAGGCTCCAAAAGCCCAAGCTCTGCTACCAGTTCCTCGGTCACACAGGAGAAGGGCATCTCCATATCTATGGAAACCTTTTCTGCCATATCCTGTTCCGTCAGTGTGCAGTTATCATTCAGCATCCGGCGAAGGATGGGGACATTTTCTTTTTTCAGAGACAGTCCCGCGGCAAGCCTGTGTCCGCCGTACTTGCTAAGAAGCTTTCTGCAGCGGTTTAGTCCCTCGTACATATGATACGCTTCGATGGAACGGCCAGAGCCTTTCACTCCTTCCCTGGCATCCGTCAGGATAAAGACCGGCCGGTGGTAGCGCTCCCTGATCCTTCCTGCCACGATGCCTGCCAGGCTTTCATGGCAGTCCGGCAGATGGATAAGGAGCACTTTATCTCTTCCCTCCGGGCTGTTCTCCACAAGCTCTGCCGCCTGTCTGACCGCCTCCTCGGTCATCTCTTTTCTGCTGTCGTTTAATGCCTTAAGGTCTGCCGCCAGCGCTTTGGCCTCCCGTCCGGACTTTGCCATGAGGAGCGCAAGGGAGAGCCTGGCGGTGGCGAGCCTTCCTCCGGCATTTAAGCAGGGGCCAAGCACAAAGCCGATATGGTAGGCGCCGATGTGACCGCTGTCGATCCCGGTGCAGGCAATCAGCGCCTTAAGTCCCGGGTTCTGCGTGTTTTTAAGGCGCGAAAGCCCTTCTTTTACTAAGATGCGGTTCTCCCCGGCCAGATCCATCACATCGCCTACCGTGGCTATGGCCACATTTTCAATCAGAGGCGAAAGCTCCCTGCTGCTGCGCCCGAGGGCTTCATAGAACTTCTCCATCAGACGGAAAGCTATAGCCGCGCCGCACAGCCCCTTGAACGGATACGCACAATCCGTCTGCTTCGGGTCGACGACGGCGTCTGCCGGCGGAAGTATGTAGCGCTTTTCCCCTTCATTTTCCTCGAAGGGCACCTCGTGGTGGTCAGTCACGATCACCGTCATGCCAAGGCTCTTTGCCCGGGCGATCTCGTCCGCCGCCGCTATGCCATTGTCGCAGGTGACAATGGTATCCGCCCCATCCGCGTATGCCCGCTCGATCAATTCCAGGTTAAGGCCGTAGCCGTCCCTGATCCGGTCAGGAATGTCGCTGTCAGCATCCGCCCCAAGGCCTTTTAGCCCCTCCAGAAGGATATATGTGGCATTCACCCCGTCGATATCATAATCGCCGATGATACGGATCTTTTTCTTCTCCGCGAGCTTTCTCTTAAGGATACTCACCGATTTTTCCATATCTTTCATCAGGCCCCCGTCCGAAAGGTCAGAGAGCTTTCCATTAAGATACCCTTCAACCGCCTCATCGCCCACAACATCCCGGTTGCGGATCAGGCAGGCAAGACGGGGGCTGATGTGAAACTTTTGCGCGATCCGTTCAAAGTCCGCGCCCTTCCTTAACAGCACCCACTGTTCCATCCCATTCCCCTCCTCATAATGTAAAACAGCCACCGTCATCCTCACAATAGTCTTTAGATGGCAATGGCTGTCCTGTACTTTTCGTTTCTTATCTCTTTATTTTTTTGCCAATCTTGTCCGCATCACGTACCAGAGGGCACCGGTGATGCATACAGAGGAATAGCCGCCGCATACGATACCTACCATGAGCGGCAGCGCGAATTCCTTAATGGAGCTTACGCCCATCACGAACAGTACCGCTACCATCACAAAAGTTGTCAATGAAGTATAGATACTTCTCGTCAGAGTCTGGGTAATACTCCTGTTCACCAGTTCCTTAAGATCTGTCGTCCTCGTCTTATAGTGTAGCTCCTCACGGATACGGTCGAAGATAACGATGGTCGCATTGATGGAATAACCGACAATGGTCAGCATACATGCGATAAAGGTATTGCCCACCGATACTCTCGCCGCCGCATAGAAGGCAAGCACCACAAGCACGTCGTGAAGCAGCGCCACCACCGCACTGGTGGCAAACCGGATATCCTTGAACCGAAACCAGATGTAAAGCAGCATGCAAAGCGTCGCAACGATCACCGCGATAATGGCATCACGCCGCATCTCGCTGCTGACCGTAGAGCTGATATTCTCCGCCGTGATCTCCTCCGCCTTCACGCCAAAGCCGTCGGCCAACGCTTTGTTCAGCTCTTCACGCTGATCAAGCTCTAAGGTTACCGTCTTGATGATCACCTGATTGGTCCCTGCAACTTTCTGTGTCTGTACATTTTTATCCCCGGTCACCTTTTCCACGACCGGCACGATCTCTGCATCGATCTCTTCGATCGTATAATCCTTGTCAAACGGAACCGTCGTAGACGTACCGCCCTCGAACTCCAGGCTGTACGCAAAGGCTCCCTGGCCCCTTGCGCTGTTTGCGCCCATAAATACGAAGCCTGCGACGATCAGTGCCAGCGATACCGCAAAGCAGATATTTCTCTTGCTGAGGAAATCAATGGATTTTCTCTCCTTCGTCTTATGGTAATATAATTTCTCATCTCTAAGACCCACCGCATAAAAGGCAAAGATGATCAACCGCGTCACCACAAGAGCGGTGAACATGGACACAACGATACCGATCGCCAGCGTCTGGGCAAATCCCTTAACCGTACCGGAACCCCTGAGCCAGAGGACCGCCGCCGCAATAAGTGTCGTCACATTGCCGTCCACGATGGCGGACATGGCTTTCTGGAAACCAGTCTTCAGTGAATTCCTGACACTCTTTCCAAGGGCGATCTCTTCCTTCACGCGGGCGAAGATGATGACATTGGCATCTACCGCCATACCAATGCTCAAGATAATACCTGCGATACCCGGCAGCGTCAGCGTCACCTCAAAAGCATTCAGGATGATCATTACAAGCTCTGTATAGATGACCAGTGCCAGAGAGGATGCAAAACCCGGCAGGTAATAGGCAAATACCATAAATAAAAATACCAGGACAAGCCCGATAGCGCCTGCCTTAAGGCTGGTGCTTATGGCCTGCTCCCCGAGCTGTGCGCCGACAACGTTAGAGCGCAGCTCCTCAAGCTCAAGCTTAAGTCCACCGATACGGATGGTGGACGCAAGATTTTCTGCCTCCTCAAAAGTAAAATTACCGGTAATGTGAGCACTTCCGTCCGGGATCGCCTCGTTAACCTCCGGAGCGCTGATCACCTCGCCGTCATAGATAATGGCGATCGTCTTCCCAACATTCTCCTCGGTGGCCTTCGCAAATTTCTCTTTTCCTTCGTCATTAAGGCTAAGCTCTACGGAATACTCCGTATTGCCCATCTTATTCTGTATGGATCTTGCCGTAGCCGTGCTGATATCCGCACCGGTGACCACCGTAGCCCCGTCCTCGGTCTGGAACTCCAGGGAACCAGGCTTTCCAAGCTCGTCCAGGATCTCATTGGCATTCGTAACACCAGGAATCTCGATATTGATTCTATCGTCACCTTCCTGATACACCGTCGCCTCCGTGCTGTACTGCTCCACACGTCTCTGCAGTTTATAGATCGTGTCGTTCATCTCACTCTCTGTGGGATTCTTGTCTTTTACCTGATAGGTGATGCTGACACCGCCCGCCAGGTCAAGGCCCAGCTTAATATTCTCCGCCGCTCCGGAATGCTTCTTACCGATTCCCACAACTGTGGTAAATCCCAACAAAGCAATCAGGACTACCGTCAGCACAAGGCTGAGTATACCTCTGTTTTTCTTCATGTTTCTCTTCCTTTCTTACCTCTCTAAGTGATAAAGCCCCTCTAGGCCAAGGCTGCCTTTATCATGATCGCACATTCCACGCGCTTCCTTTGCATCTCGCACCCGATATCATAGGCATCGTGGATCGTCCCGTGGAAATTATATGCATTGGCCATACAGCCGCCGCTACAGTAAAATTTGGCAAAGCAGTTCCTGCACTTTTCCTTCGTATAGACATTGCAGCTTCGGAATTCATCCGCAATCTGCGGATTCACGATCCCGTCGTCCACATTACCCATAAGGAACTCCTCCTGCCCGACAAACTGGTGGCACGGATACAGATCCCCCCACGGCGTCACTGCCAGGTACTCTGTCCCGCTGCCGCAGCCCGACAGACGCTTTGCCACGCACGGTCCGCCTTCTAAGTCTATCATAAAATGGAAAAAATGAAAACCTTTTCCTGACTTTTCCCGCTCGATCATAATCTTTGCCAGCTTATCATACTCCGCCATGATCGCCGGAAGATCCGACTCACGGATGGCGTAAGGGTCTGTTTCCTCCCCCACCACCGGCTCGATGGACATCTGCTTAAAGCCAAGGTCTGCAAAGTGAAGGATATCCTCGGAAAAATCCAGGTTCTCCCTTGTAAATGTCCCTCGGACATAGTACCGCTCCTGATTCCGGCTGTCCGCCAGCTTCTGAAACTTCGGCACGATCAAGTCATAGCTTCCCGCGCCGCTTCGGAAAGGCCGCATCCGGTCGTTGACCTCGCGCCTTCCGTCAAGGCTTAGTACGACGTTATCCATCTCCCGGTTGACAAACGCTTCAATCTCATCGTCGAGGAGCACCCCGTTGGTCGTCACCGTAAACCGGAAATGCTTGTCATAAAGCTTCTCCTGCTCCCTTCCGTAAGCCACCAGATCCTTCACCACCTGCCAGTTAAGGAGCGGCTCCCCGCCGAAGAAATCCACCTCCAGGTTGCGCCTGCTCCCGGAGTTCGCAATCAGAAAGTCAAGCGCTTTCTTTCCCACCTCAAAGCTCATGAGGGCGCGCCTGCCGTGGTATTCTCCTTCCTCCGCAAAACAGTATTTGCAGGCAAGGTTGCAGTCATGGGCAATATGCAGGCAAAGAGCCTTCACCACTGTCTTTCTCTTCTTCACCTCTTCCAGCAGGCATTCATAGCAGTCCGCCGTAAAGAGCCTTCCCGCCGCCGTAAGCTCTATGACGTCCTCCAGCGCTTCGGTAAGCTCACTTTCTATGTACCGGTCCCCCAGGCATTCTTTCAGGTGCGCCAGGGTTCCGTCTTCCTTCAATGTCTCCGGCGTATGCGATGCGCCCTGGCCATCCAGGCAGGCAATGACGTCATAGCAAAGTCCGTCCACCACATGAACTGCGCCGCTGTTCACATCCAGGACAATATTGTATCCGTTACTCTTATACTGATGTATCAAAATGCTACCCCTTTCAGCTAAAGCCTCCGGTAAATTACCTGTGAATACGACAAGAAACAGCGACCCGTAAAAGACCGCTGTCCCGAGTATTCCTTTTTACTTAGCTTACTATTTCTTCTGTTCACAGGTCTGGTTCCCTACCGTGCAGGATGTCTTACATGCAGACTGGCAGGATGTCTGGCACTCGCCGCAGCCGCCCTTCTTCACTGTGTTGTTCAGCGTCTGTGTATTCAACGTCTTCACATGCTTCATGATCACGTCCTCCTATCTTTCTTATCCGTTCTGTAACGCAAATGCTTAACATTTCAACTCGTCCGTAGTATTATATCATCCCGGAACTATTTTCGCAATCCTTTTCTTAAGAAATCATGCCGCCGGCCATCCCGCCCCCGGCACACAGCACAAACGTGGTCAGAAGATTAGCCCCGTCGCCGTTAAGTCCCCGGTATACACCGAGAGTGATGAGCAAAAGCAGCCCGAAATATATCACGCCAAGGCTCAGTCCCCAGACATACCGCTTAACCTTCATCAGCCTGCCCATAATAAAGCCGCCCACTAAAGTTGACAGTACATAGATCCCCACGATCGCCGCCGACACTGTCCGCTCATCTAACTCGAGCCGGTACAAAAGCATGGCCAGCACCACCAGGAGAATCCCCGTCACGATATAAGCGGCCAAAAGCGCTTTGAGCATCCACACCACCTTTGGGTTCTTCCGCATCCTTCTCTCCATCCAATCCCTCCCTTGCCTAATACAAGGTATGACCGGGGGATAAAGATTATTCCGGAAAATTATGCTGTTGCCGGCACCGCCGGCATCCCGGCTACTGTTCCATCTGCCTGCCCAGAAATCCTGCCGCGCAGGACGCCATCTTCTGCTCAAGTTCGGAGAACTTCTTCTTCGCCTCCTTCGCCAGAAGGATCACTCCCCCGATCACATCGCCTTCACAAAGGATCGGGCTTATCACTTCATGGGCGTACTCATCCTCCTGGTTCGTGGTGATCTTGATAAACTTTTTATCCTCCTCCGATGCCATCACAGAGCTCCGGTCCTCCAAAACCCGCTCCAGCTGCTTGCTGATGTATTTATCCTGCAAATCTTTTTTCCCGGTGCCCGCAGCCGCCACGATCTGATCCGTATCGCACACGCACACGAGACAGCCCATGGTCTGGGCCAGGCTTTCCGCGTACTGCTTCGCAAATGCAGAAAGCTCCCCGATGGGCGAATATTTTTTCAGGATGATCTCGCCTTCTCGGTCGGTAAATATTTCTAACGGGTCGCCCTCCCTGATCCTGAGCGTCCTGCGGATCTCCTTCGGGATCACGACCCTTCCCAAATCATCAATCCTGCGTACAATTCCTGTTGCCTTCATAAAAATTCCTCCGTTTTAGTATTCAGATATGTTGTTATTATCTGTTAAAACTGGAGAAAATATGCACACACCGTTTCACATCTTCTTTTGTACATTCCTCTTTTCCATACCGCGCTTTTTCGTATATTTCGTGGGCGGTGTGAAGCTCCGTTCTTTCCGGCACTTCGCTTCCGGCACTGTAAAATCCGGCCTTCCCTTCTAATTCAGCCGGCGTCTCACTTCCCAGGATGCTTCCCTTCATCCTGCGCTTTATGGCCCGCTTATAAATTCTCCGCACTCTTTTATCCGAGGAAAACAGTCCCCTATTCTTGGCTCTTCCCGTTATTTTTCTGTCATTTTCCTTATCTCCATCGTCCGTTTTAAGAAATACGACTTCGTCCTCACTGTCATCCGAAAAGGTCTCCGCTGCCCTCCTGACCGCCGCAAATACCATTTTAAGCGCCAAATAAGCCAACCAGGCAAGCATGAGGATGCTCACGAGCTTCGATGCGGCCTTCAGCCACGGAGGCGTCTTTTTGGCCGACGCCCTGATCCGCATCAGCTCCTCCATCAGATGATCCGTCTGCCCGCTCTCCTCGTAATTCTCTTCTCTGCGGCTATTTTCCGCCTGCGGCGCCTCCCATCTTACCTTCGTCAGCGGCTCTTCGTGACAGAGGGCGGCCGGGAGCATGGCAAAAAGAAGTAAGATCATGCCCACTCCCAGAATCCCCGCGCCGGTCCTCTTCATGGCTTTTACCGGAAGATTGGCCACATACCGGTTCTTTTCGGTGAACGCGGAAAGCTGCCGGAGATATCCATAGGCCAGGCAGATGAGGATTTCTGCTGCCAGAAAGCCAAGCATCAGCCGCAAAAGCCCATGACTTCCCACAGCCACAAGCCCCAGGTACAAAAGGATGAACACCAGGCAGTGCACTGGCCCCGGATCGTCAAGAAGGGTCGGCACCTCCCAGAATTCCATACTTTCCGAAATCACCGCACTCCCGGCTTCCCCCGGCAGCTCACGCAGCTTTCGTCTTATCTCTCCCTGCTTAAGCTTCACATAGCAGCGGAACAGACAGATAAATACTGCAAGCCATCCCATAAGCTGGCTCCTGGTAAGAAGCTCTATCGCCCAGACGATCACCGCCCCGAAAATGCAGAAAACCCACAGCCTCTTGCACCTTCGTACCAGAATATCCGTCACCGCGACCGGAACGATAAGTCCTGCCCCCTGCAGTAAAAACCGGGCAAGCTCCCCGCTGCCCATATGCCCCATACCGGCAGAGAGCACGCAGACTCCCTCAAAGATAAGCATACTGTGTACCCAGGACAGCACCCGCAGTACAATCCCTTTCTTCACTGTCATCCCTCCATCTCCCATCGAAAAACCGCCGCCTTCCCGGCACCTGACCCTTCCGCCCCAACGCTTTCGCAGCGCGCCGATGCTTCCCGATCCCCGGACTCCACCGGTATTACCCACAAGACCGGATTGCCCCATTCAGCCAGGGAAGCGATGGCTCCGGCCGTCTCCTCATCCTGGTTCATGGAGATGACGACATAGATCACCTCCGCCGAAAGCTCTCCCCGCTCCTTTAAGATCTCCCGGCTGATCCTCTCTGCATTTCTGTAAATATCGATCCGGGAAAGCTCCTCGTAGAGCGCCGAAAGCTTCCCTGCTCCTTCTTTCAAATGGACCGGAGCCATCCCATTTCCCGTCACCGTAAGCTCCATCCGCCCCTTCACTATCCGGGAAGCCAGGGAAGCCGCGATACGGATCCCCTCCTCGGTAAGCTTATCCCGCCGGATAATCCCCGGATCCTCCGTATCCAGGATAAGCTTCATCCGAACATTTGTGGAAGAATCAAACTGATTAACCAAAAGCCCCTGCCCCTTCGCCGATGCTTTCCAGTTGATCTGGTTCATCGGGTCTGACGGGCAGTAATCCCTGATTCCCGAGAATTGGAAAGGATCCGGGAACAGACGGCTTTTCGTGACAGCCATCCCCGACACTGCCCTGCTAAGAAACGCTATCCGGCGGCTGTCCACAAGCTTCGGATACACATACATGGACGTATAAAATTCCCGGTCATCATGAAAGCTTCTCCGAAAGAAAAAATCATACCCGATCACGTCCGCTTTCGTGATCTCATAAAATCCCCTTTTTTCACACAAAAACGGAAGCCTCCGTATGACCTTCTGCCGCACAAAGAGAGAAAAGATATCCCTCCGGTAGCTCTGGTCCGACACGCTGGCATTGTCCTTTGCCTCCCCGGAAAACTTAAGGGCGCGCGCCATAGCCAGATTCACCTCCAGCGCAGGAAGGGGAAGAAGCTTGTCATTGGTGATCTCCTCCCGCAGATAAGCCAGGTCACCTTCGTAGGCCGCGCGGGACTCAAACCCGACCGCGACGCCAAGCCCACTCCGCCAGTACCTCCTATATAAAAGCCGCTGGCAAAGGTAAAATGCCCCGGCTCCCACAAGCAATAATAACAGCATAATCTCTCTCCTACCGTTTCTCCCAATTCTCCGTAGGAAGCGCAAAGGACGCTAAGATCTCCTCGATCACCTTCTCCTCGCTTCTTCCCTCTCCCCCACAGGCAGTAAGACTCAGCCGGTGGGCAAGCACCGGTACTGCCACGCTCTTTATATCCTCCGGCACTACGTATCCGCGCCCCTCGGTCATGGCAAAACCCTGGGCAGCGCGCACAAACGCAAGGGTACCCCTGGGGCTGACGCCGCACCTTACCTTCCCGTGCTTTCTTGTCTCATGGACAAGCCCGATCATATATTTCATCAGATCCCGGTGGACATGCACCTGCCTGCACTGCTCCTGGAGCGCCAACACATCCTCCCCGCCGCAGACGGCTCTAAGCTCCTCCAAAGGTTCGCCCTGAAGGAACCGCTCCGCCATGGAAAGCTCCTGCTTAAGCGTCATCTCCTCCATGGTAAGCCGCATGAGAAAACGGTCCATCTGCGCTTCCGGCAGCGGAAATGTCCCCAGCGTCTCCAGCGGGTTCTGGGTCGCGATCACAAAAAACGGGCCTTTAAGCTTTCTCGTCACCCCGTCCACCGTTACCTGTCCCTCCGCCATGCACTCGAGCAGGCTGCTCTGGGTCTTTGGCGTCGCCCGGTTGATCTCGTCCGCCAGCAGGATATTACAAAAAACCGGACCCTTCCGGAACTTAAATTCCCCGTCCTTCGCATCAAAATAATTAAGTCCCGTCACGTCCGACGGAAGCAGGTCCGGCGTGAACTGCACCCGGCCGAACTGCGCGTTTACCGACCGGGCAAGGGATTTGGCAAGCACTGTCTTTCCTGTCCCCGGCACATCCTCCAAAAGCACATGTCCCCCTGACAGAAGCGCTGTCAGTACCAGTTTTACGGTCCGCTCATTCCCGATCATTACTTTCGCCATATTATCTTTCAGTTCTTTCAGTATATTAAGCTCCATCCTCTTTTCCATCCCTTCTGCAGATTAAAGCCGGACATTTTACCGGCTGCCGTACGCCGGAGGTCTCCGGCACTTTACCGTTATATTGTACCAAATCTGCACGCAGTTCACTATAATTATTTTCAAAACTTGCCAATCCGCCCTCATTCTGCTAAAATGTGAACCGTAATCCGGACACCCCTTTCCGGAGCAGCCATCCGCTGTCTGCGCCGGAAGGTTTCAAAAAACGAGAATGGAGGAATGAAGCACATGAGCAAGATCGATGAAGTAAGAGCTGACATGGTAAAGGCCATGAAGGCAGGAGACAAAGGGAAAAAGGATACCTTATCACTTTTATTGTCCGCGCTGAAAAATAAAGCGATCGACAAACGGGAAGACCTGACTTGCGAGGAAGAGACCCAGGTAATCTTAAAGGAGATCAAACAGGTAAAAGAAACTCTGGAGATGACGCCCGCAGACCGTGAGGATATCATCAAAGAATGCACTGACCGCCTGAATGTGCTGAATGACTACGCACCGAAGATGATGAACGAGGCCGAAATCCGCGAGGTGATAAAGGCCGTCCTTGCCGAGACCGGCATCGAAGCGCCTACCGCTAAAGACAAGGGAAAGATCATGAAAGTTCTTATGCCGAAAGTTAAAGGCAAAGCAGACGGGAAACTGGTGAACGATATATTTACCACATTTTTACCGTAAGGAAAAGACCAAAAGAAAAAGGGGCGCGGCTTATGCTGCTCCCCCTTTTATCCGTCCGGTTTCCTCCGGCCGGCCTTACTCACCGCTTTCTTCGCTCTCCGCCTGGTCGTCGGTCTTTACTTCATCTGCGTAAGGCTCTTTTTCTGCCTGCTTCATCGTAACGCCCAGATCATTAAAGCTGATCTTCTCCCACGCCTTTTTATTCACCTCTGTCTTCGCGTCCTTGAGCCATTTTTCCGTAACCTCGGAAAACAACTGGTTTTCCCGCTCGGTGATGATCTCTTTCTTCCTGGACTCGGTAGCGTCCTTATCCATAAGGCTGGTGACTTTGGCAACGTAGCAGCCGTTCTCCGCCTCGACTACACCTGTCACTTCATCCTTTTTAAGCTTATCCGCCGCCTTCACCAGATTAGCGTCAGGTGCCTGCGTCTCGGCGTCAAACGCAGCATCCTGCACCTCCACGTCCTGCTCCCCGGCAAGCTCGGCAAACTTATCGCTGTCATCCCTTGCACTTTTTGCGAATTCTTCTGCCTTCTTCTTCACTGCTGCCTTCTCCTCGTCGGTCATGTCAGCCGAAGTATCCCCTTCCGTCTTCTTATAAGAAAACAGCACATACTCCATCTTCTTTCTGGCAGCCTCTTCGTCGGAAACGTTCCGGTCCGCGTCTCTCTGGATCTCTGTGCGCATCCGTTGTTCCACAGCCATCAGGGTAAGCATCCGCTCCACAGCCTCCTTGTTGGACATGATCTTATCCTTATTCTCCAGGGAATTATCCTCGTCGAACTCCTTTGCCGCCTTCGACACTATCCCCTTCTCGGCGTCCGAAAGCACAACGTCATAATCCTTCATATGCTGCTCTAACACCAGCATCCGCTTCAGGTCATCCTGGATGGATGCCTTGACAGCCTCCTCGTAAGTCTTTCCCTCATCCGCCTCAGTATTCCACATATCATTGCCCATATAGGCAAAATAAGTCTCATACTGCGCCTGTGTGTATCTCGCGTAAAAATTTGCCACATCTGCCGTAAGCTCGGAATCATCCACCTTGATGACTACCTCATTGGGACTGGCCGAGATCAGGCTGCAGCCGGTCATGGACGAAACGGCAACCGACACTGCTGCGGCAATAGTCAATAATCTTTTTTTCATCATATCCATAATCCTCCTTGGTACTGCTAACTTATATATTATACCTTCTTTCTAGCATTCTATCAATCCCTTTATCTCATTTAACATACTTTTCACAATCTCTATAGAGCTTTGCTGCTCTTCTTTTTTGTTCTTCTTCATCTTCCGGTAGACAAAGCAGGGCGCCTTCGCGTCCGTCTTTAACACCAACTCTCCCTTATGCCGCCCGATAAGCTCCGGGATCTTTTCCGGACAGACCTTCGCCCTCTCGAACATGGTAAAGGTATACGTTTCTCCTTTCTGCTCCACCGCCGTGACATAAGCACTGTGTGCCTGAGCCTTGAGCGCCGCCACCAAAAGGAGCTTTTCCACTTTCTTCGGGATATCGCCGAACCGGTCGATCAGTTCCTCTGTCATGTCCTCCATCTCCTCACTGGACTCTATGGCGGCGATCCGCTTATAGATGTCAAGCTTCTGGTACTCGTTGGGGATATAGCTGTCCGGGATATAGGCATCCACGTTAAGGTCGATGGTCGTGGTGTAATCCTCTTCTTCAGCCTCACCCTTCAGGTACCGCACCGCCTCGTTCAGCATCTTACAGTAAAGGTCGTACCCTACCGCCTCCATGTGCCCGTGCTGTTCCGCGCCCAGGAGGTTTCCCGCGCCGCGGATCTCAAGGTCGCGCATGGCAATCTTGATCCCTGACCCCAGATCGGTAAATTCCCGGATCGCCGCCAGCCGCTTTTCCGCCACCTCCTTAAGGAGCTTATCCCTTCGGTAGAGGAGGAATGCGTAAGCCATGCGGTTCGACCTGCCGACGCGCCCTCTGAGCTGATAGAGTTGGGACAGCCCGAGACGATCCGCGTCGTGGATGATCATCGTATTCACGTTGGAGATATCAAGTCCGGTCTCGATGATGGTGGTGGACACCAGGACATCTATCTCGCCGCCGATGAAATCATACATGATCCGCTCAAGCTCCCGCTCTTTCATCTGCCCGTGGGCAAAAGACACATTAAGCTCCGGCACCAGCTTCTGGACATTGGCCGTCACCTCCGCGATATCCTCTACCCGGTTATAGACGTAATACACCTGTCCCTGCCTTGCACACTCCCGCTCGATGGCTTCCCGCACCATCTCGTCATTGTACTCCATGACATAGGTCTGGATGGGCAGCCGGTCGTTGGGCGCCTCCTCAAGGACACTCATGTCCCGGATGCCGATCAGGCTCATGTGGAGCGTCCGGGGGATGGGCGTGGCCGTGAGGGTCAGAACATCCACGTTCTCCTTCATCTTTTTGATCTTTTCCTTGTGCTGCACGCCGAACCGTTGCTCCTCGTCGATGATGAGAAGCCCCAGGTCCTTGAATTTCAGGTCATTGCCCAGCACCCGGTGGGTGCCGATGACGATGTCCACAAGCCCGCGCTTTAAATCCTCCACCGTCTTCTTCTGCTGGGCGGGCGTCCGGAATCTGCACATTAAGTCCACCCGCACCGGGAAATCCTTCATCCTCTGCAAAAATGTATTGTAATGCTGCTGCGCCAGTATGGTCGTCGGCACCAAGTACACGACCTGCTTATCCTCCTGCACCGCCTTGAACGCCGCCCGGATAGCGATCTCTGTCTTGCCGTAGCCCACATCCCCGCAGATCAGACGGTCCATGATCTTCTTACTCTTCATATCCCGCTTCACTGCCTCGATAGCAAGTGTCTGGTCCTCCGTCTCCTCGAAGGGGAACATCTCCTCGAACTCCCGCTGCCAGACCGTATCCTCTCCGTACTGATAGCCCTCGGACTTTTCCCTGGCCGCGTAAAGCTCCACCAGGTCTTTGGCAATCTCCTTCACCGCGCCCCTGACCCGGCTCTTCGTCCGGTTCCACTCCTGGGTGCCGAGACTGTTAAGCCGCGGTTTCTTTGCGTCCGCGTTGGCATACTTCTGGATCAGGTCAAGCTGGGTCGCCGGGATGTAGAGATTCCCGCCTTTGGCGTAGGAAATCTTCATATAATCCTTGGATATCTTATCCACCTCAATCTTTTCAATCCCCTGGTAGATGCCAAGGCCGTGACTTTCATGGACCACATAATCGCCGGGCTTAAGCTCCGCAAAGCTCTGGATCTTCCGCCCTTCATACACCCGCCGCTTCTTTTTCTTCTTTACCTTCCCAAAGATATCCGTCTCGGAGATTACGGTGAATTTCAGCATAGGATACTCGTACCCCTCCGCCGCATAGCCATACACCGTCATAATCTCCCCGGGCTGTACCTCGCGCTCCATATCATCGCTGTAAAAACTGCTCAGGTTATAATCCCGCAGATCCTCCGCCAGACGCTTCGCCCTTGTGCGGGAGCCGGAGATGAGCACCACCCGATATCCGCTGCGCTTAAGCCGCTTCAGATCCTGAGTCAGCATCTCGAAGCTGTTGTTGTAGGGGTTCACGCTCTTGCACTGCAGGCTGTAGGTTCCCCGCACATCAAATTCCTTTAAGCGCATCTCCAGCGCAAGGAAGCCGATACTTCTATACCCGTTCATCATCCCCGCGATCTCCTTCGCCGGATAAAGCTTCGCCTCTGCGTCCGTTATCGTATATCCGCTCTCCACCCGTTTTTTCTGGGCCTCCATAAATTCCTCTTCCACGCCCTGTCCCTTCTCTAAGAGCCGGAGTGGTTCATCTAAGAACAGGATGGTATCTTCCCGGTCAAAATACTCGAGAAAAGAGACACCTCTTTCTCCCTCCCCCGGAAATTCAATGGCAGGGTAGATCACTGCTTCTGTGAGATTCTCTATGGAGCGCTGGGACTCGACATCAAAGGTGCGTATGGAATCTACCTCATCCCCCCACAGCTCGATGCGCACCGGAAGCTCTCCGGCCAGCGGGTAGATATCCAGGATACCGCCCCGCACGGCAAACTGCCCCGGGCCTTCCACCTGTTCTTCCCTGTCGTACCCTACTTTTGCAAGCTTAACGGCAAGCTTATCCATATCAACCGCCCCGTCATGCGCGATCCGGATCACCCGCTCTCTGATCACTTCCCTGGGAAGCAACGCGTCCATAAAAGCGTCAAAGCTTGTGACTACCGTAACATTTTCCCTGGAAATAACTGCCTCCAAAACTTCCATCCGCTGCCTGGTCAGTTCCTTGCTGCGAAGATCTGCCTGGTAAAAGAGCAGGTCCTTCGCCGGATAGAGGTAAGTATCCCCGTCGAGAAACCGGTACTCCTCATAGACCTTCTTGGCTTTTGACTCACTGGAACAGGCGATGACTTTATATCTGCAGCCATCGCTCAGTGCGTACATCATATGTGTTTTCTGGGAATTCACGCAGCCGCAGACCCGTATCATCCCCGGCTTTTCTTTCCTGGACTTATAAATCTCCCCGAACTCTGCCAGCTCGTTTAAGGGTCCGATCAACGCTTGCATCGTCTATGCCTCCTGTGGCTTTAATTTCCGGTTATATTCGTTCATGGCCGCGTCCGTCTCACCGTTTAAGATCATGACCGCTGCCTTCACTGCCTTTTCATATCCCTCTTCCATCTCTTCCCGCTCGCCCCTGGAAAAACGGCTGAGCACATAATCCGCAAGGTCATACTTTTTCGGCTTCTCCCCTACACCGATCTTTATACGGCAGAACAAGTCCGTATCCAGATGGGAGATGATACTTTTGATCCCGTTATGGCCGCCGGCGCTTCCCTTCTTGCGGATCCGAAGCTGTCCGACTCCGAGGCTCACATCGTCGTAGATCACGAGAAGCTCCTGCTCCTCTTCAATCTTATAATAATCCACAAGGCTCCTTACGCTCTCACCGCTCAGGTTCATATACGTCTGGGGCTTTGCCAGGATGACCTTCTTTCCCTCGATGATCCCTTTTCCAATCAGCGCGCGGCTCTTTCTTGTCTCTACGGTTATATTATATTTGTCCGCCAATAAATCTATCACATCAAATCCCACATTATGCCTCGTTCCCTCGTACTGGAGGGTGGGATTTCCAAGTCCTACGATCACAAACATACTTTCACCTCATCTTTTCCCTTCTACATTCTACAGGAATACCCCTGATTTGTCATGCATAATTTTAACAATTATTTCATATCATTATAAAGAACAAAAAACATACAATTACGAGGAGGACTGCTATGAGTTCCAAAACTAAAATCGTTGTATTGCATATGAAAGAGATTGTATATACTGCCATATTCGCAGTTTTAGCAATAGTTTTGATCCTGTTACTGATATTCATGTTCCGTCCGAAAAGCCAGGAGACGAGCGCTGAGGCGGACAAATACGTCCCCGGCGTCTACACTTCCACCGTGACTTTGAACAACACGGCGCTTGAGGTGGAGGTCACCGTGGATGAGTCCCACATCAACTCCATCCGCTTCTCCAACCTCGACGAATCCGTGACTACCATGTACCCGCTGATCCAGCCGACCATCGAGGATATCGCGGAACAGGTATACGAAAAGCAATCTCTTGACAATATCGAATATTCTGAGGAGTATCCTTATACCTCCCAGATTCTTACCGGTGCAATAGACGAAGCTTTAGAAAAAGCCATAACTGCCGAGTAGGCAGCTATGGCTTTCTTCACGATCAGCCTTCCACAATCAAGTATTTTCCGTTTGGGATCGCAAACACTTCCGATGCCTCTTCCAATTCTTCCGCGGACATCCCGTCCACATCCAGGCCCTCTTCACTGAGAAACTGCCGTACTTCCTCAATGCTGTCTACCACCGCTGCCATGCAGTCCTCCAAGAAGGCTTCCGCTTCCTCGAGCGTCTCAACGACCGGCTCGTCAAAGAGCCTGCCCTGATCCTTAAGAAAAGTCTTAAGGCACTCCTCGTCATACTCATACATACCTGACTGCCCTCCCTTCTTTTTTCTGATTCTATCCTGATGATTAATTGAAAAACCTAAGAAGCTCCTCTGGCCGCCTGATCAGCTCAGATGCCCCCGCCGCCTTAAGCTCCTTCTCTGTCCGAAAGCCCCAGGCCGCGCTTAAAGTCTTTACCCCGGCATTGCGCCCTGTCTCGATATCCACCTCGGAATCGCCCACATACAGGCATTCCTCCTTCGTGATCCCAAGCTTTCCAAGGATCAGGAATATGCCCTCCGGCGAAGGCTTTCTCGCGGTTCCTTCCCGCTGGCCCATAGTAAGGTCAAAGATCCCGCAGCCGAAGACGCCTTCAGCCACCTTCACCGTCTGCCTGTGGGGCTTGTTGGAAAGAACAGCCAGCCTTACGCCCCTGCGCCTTAACTCCTCCAGCAGCTTCTCTATCCCTTCGTAGGGTGTTACATGATATGTACAATTCTCATCAAATATGCGTCCGTATACTTCCATCGCCTCATCAAGCCTTAACGCCTCTTTATCGCCCGCAGCCTTAAGCGCCTTATCCAGGAGCATCTTCGCCCCGTTTCCCACAAAGCTCTGGCACTGCCCCTTTGTGATTGGGGAAAGCCCCATCTCCTCAAGGGTCCTCCCTACCGAATAAGCCAGAGACTCGATCGTATCTGCAAGCGTCCCGTCCAAGTCAAAAATACATGCTTTTATCATCGTAAAAATTCCTCCGTCCTTTTCCATGATAGTATGAACTCAAGAGAATTTCAAGTACGGATTGCGGATTAGGCGTGATTTTTGCGTGATGCCTGGAGGGACGCCTTATCTTCAGCTTAAATACTGCTTCATAGTCCTGAGGGCATTTTTTTCCAGGCGGCTTACCTGGGCCTGGGAGATGCCGACGTCTTCTGCGACTTCCATCTGGGTGCGCCCTTCGAAAAACCGGAGTCTGATGATGTAACGCTCCCGCTCGCTCAGATGCTCCATCGCCGCCTCAAGGGAGAGGTTCTCCACCCATCTGTCTTCCTTGTTCTTCGTGTCGCTTAACTGGTCCATCACGTAGAGGGCGTCGCCGCCGTCGTTATACACCGGCTCATTAAGGCTCATGGGCGCCTGGATAGCGTCCAGCGCGAAGACGATGTCCTCCTTGGAAATACCGATCTCCTGGGCGATCTCCTGCACCGTCGGCTCCCTCTGGAACTGCTTCACATAGTTTTCCTTGGCGTAGATCGCCTTGTAGGCCGTATCCCTGAGTGAACGGCTCACCCGGATGCTGTTGTTATCCCGCATGTACCGGCGGATCTCACCGATGATCATCGGCACGGCATAAGTACTGAACTTCACATCCAGCTCCGTATTGAAATTATTGATGGCCTTGATCAGCCCGATACACCCGATCTGGAACAGATCATCCGGGTTCTCATTGCTGGCGCCGAACCTTTTGATCACACTTAACACCAGCCGCAGGTTGCCCTTGATATACTCCTCCTTCGCCTGCTCGTCTCCCTGTTTTATCCGCGCAAACAAAGCTTCCTTCTCCTCTTCTTTCAGGATCGGAAGCTTTGCTGTATTCACACCGCATATTTCTACTTTTCCCTGTGCCATAACGAAAACCTCCTGCCAGATTAAATCATCTAGTAGAAATTTTCTCCATATGCACATGACTTATTCCCTATACCGGGAAAATAAAAAAACTTTTAGTCCTTGACAGGCTGCTGCCTGAAGTTTATCTGTCCCACTTATCAGCCAAGTTATGTATCTGGGTCTCGAATTTGGCAAGATCCTTATTGGCAATGCCTTCGTTGCGGTATACCACCTCAAGCAGCCGCTTCGCTGCCGCAACCACGCGCTGGAATGCGCTCTTCTTGCGAACATCCACAGGCTTCACCGCCGTCTTTCTGACCGGTGTGCCGGCTGTCAGGATCTCTCCGGTAGCCAGGTCCACGCAGCCGCCGGAGTACGGCGCCATGGCCGGATAGCCGAGCCGCTCCGTCACTGTCTTTGCAAATTCGTCTGTCACGCTGTCCTCGCCGTGTACCACGAACACATGCTGGGGCTGCTCTTTAAAGCCAGACAGCCAGTCAAGAAGCCCGTTCATGTCCGCATGTCCGCTGATCCCCTTAAGAGACTTGATCGATGCATTCACCTCTACAGTCTCACCGAAAAGCTTCACCTCGTCGGCGCCCTCGATGAGCTTTCTCCCCAGAGTCCCCACTGCCTGGTAGCCCACGAAGCAGATGGTCGATTCCCTCCGCCACAGATTATGCTTCAGGTGATGGCGGATACGGCCCGCCTCACACATGCCGGAGGCCGACAGGATAACTTTCGGCTTCTCGTCAAAGTTGATCATCCTCGACTCGTCGCTGGTTACGGATGTCTTAAGACCCGGGAATAACAGCGGGTTGATCCCCTTATGCAGAAGCTCCATAGCGTCCTCGTCAAAGCAGGACTGGACATTCTTATTGAACACTCTTGTGGCCTGCACCGCCAGCGGACTGTCCACGTACACCTCAAAGCCCGGGAATTCCGGCAAAAGGTTCCTCTCCTTGATCTCACGGATAAAATAGAGAAGCTCCTGGGTACGCCCTACCGCGAAGGAAGGAACGACCACATTGCCCCCCTTGGCAAATGTCTCCCTGAGGATCGCCGTGAAGTCCCCCACGTAATCCGGCTTCTCTGCCGCGTGCACCCGGTTGCCGTAGGTGGACTCGACCACGATATAATCCGCCTCATCCACCTTCACCGGATTCTTGATGATGGGCTGGTCAGCATTTCCCACATCGCCGGAAAAGACGATCTTTTTCGACACACCGTCCTCCGTGATCCAGATCTCAATGGAGGACGACCCGAGAAGGTGCCCCATATCGTTGAACCGGACCTCGATGCCCTCGCACAGCTCGATCTTCTGGTCATAGTCCAATGGATGGAGAAGCTTTATCGCCGCGTCCGCATGTTCCATCGTATAGAGCGGTTCAAATTCCGGCGCACCGCTTCTTCTCGCCTTGCGGTTCCGCCACTCTGCCTCAAATTCCTGGATATGCGCGCTGTCACGAAGCATGATGTTGCTCAAATCCGACGTCGCAAATGTAGCGATGATCTCTCCCTGAAACCCTTCCTTGCACAGAAGCGGGATGCGCCCCGAATGGTCAATATGTGCATGGGTCAAAAGGATATAATCGATATCACCCGCCGCCACGGGAATCTCCTGATTCTCGTAAAGATCCGGCCCCTGCTCCATACCGCAGTCGATCAGGATATTTTTATCACATGCCTGAAGCAGATGACAGCTCCCAGTTACCTCATGGTCTGCCCCAATAAAAGTAAGTTTCATACGCACAACTCCTTTTTCTTTTATTGTAGCACCTTTTTAAGAATATTTCACCATTTCCCGCTTAAGTCTTTGCATAATCTTTTTTTCCAGCCGTGAAATGTAGGACTGGGAGATTCCTAAGATGTCCGCCACCTCCTTCTGGGTCTTTTCCTCCCCGTCCGGCATCCCAATGCCGAAGCGCATCTGGACAATCTTCCTTTCCCTCCCGGACAGCCTGCTGATGGCTTTGATCAGGAGCTTCCTTTCCACCTCATTTTCAAGATTCCGGTAGATGGTGTCCTCTTCCGTCCCCAAAATGTCCGACAAAAGCAGCTCATTGCCGTCCCAGTCCACGTTAAGCGGCTCGTCGATGGACACCTCGAGCTTTGTCTTATTGTTCCTGCGAAGATACATGAGGATCTCATTTTCTATGCACCGGGAAGCATAGGTGGCAAGCTTGATGTTCTTCTTTGGATTAAAGGTGTTAATCGCCTTGATCAGCCCGATCGTCCCGATGGAGATCAGATCTTCCACGCCAACTCCGGTGTTGTCGAATTTCTTTGCTATGTAGACGACAAGGCGGAGGTTGTGCTCGATGAGCATATTTTTCGCCCACTCCCCGCCGGAGGTCCCAAGCTCTTCTATGGCTTTCGTCTCCTCCGTCTGTTCGAGGGGCGGCGGCAGGATATCTGATCCCCCGATATAATGGACCTCGTTGCTTTCTGCAAATAAGAACGCTTTCAGATTCGCAAACATCGATCGTTTTAATGGTTGTACTGCTGCATTTATCATATTTTTCATTCCCTCCAATATACTTTAACGGACAAGGCCCGCCAGTCCTTTAAGGCCATGTCAGGTGATGCCCTTAGAGCTGTAAATATCCGGATTCAGGATCATCCCATAGCGGTCAGAACCCATCTCCCCGCCGCACACGGCAAGCAGCGGCTTTTGTACCTCTACCTTTCCTTTTGTCCCCATAAGGCACATGCTGTCGATCTCAAACAGCGGCAGCGCACCATTTTCTTTCCCGATGGAATGATAAGGGACAAAACGTACCCCTCCCCCGTCTTCACCGTCCAGGGAAAACCCCAGGGCTTTCGCCGCCTCAGGCTCTATGATGCTCACCGGCTTTCCGGTCTCCTGGTCCCTAAGCCGGTTACCCGTATCAATGAGCACCTTTACCCGGCAGCTTTTCTGCCCCTTATACATCACCGCCATACAGTGGGTACGGTTATAAAAGACCAACGTCTCCAAGAGGCTGTATGCCCCGTATGCCAGCAGATAGCCGCCAAGGGAGAGCACAAAAAACAGGCTGCCGATCCTTATATACTGGCGAAGAAAGCTTATGATGCCGCCAAGCAGGAACGCGCCGATGTAAAGGAAGAGCAATGCCCGCACAAAGGGGCGTCCCCATTCGATGCAAAGTCCTGCTTTAAGCATGATGACATTCACCGCTCCGTGGAGCAAAATAAGCTTTACCGCCGCCCAGGGAACCGGCGCTGCGACAATGAGACAGGTCATGGCCGCCCCTACGGCCGCCCCCAGGATGACGCGCCCGTGCGCGGCTCTGCAAAGGAGCATCCTTCGAAGAAGCATCAGCAGGATATAGTCCATCATAAAATTAACAAGAAAAAATACGTCTATGTATAATTCATACTGCACATCCTGCCCTCTTTCCTGCCCTGTACTGGTACATCAACAAGCTCTATTATATGGACATCAGGGAGAAAAATTTGTCATACGCTGAAAGTTATTCCGGATTTTTCTCGACACCGGGCGACAAAAAGACCGTATGGATATCCTCCATACGGTCTAATGATACTCTTACTATCTCTTAAAAAAATCCGGAATCTTGATCGACTGCTCCTTTACCTTCGGAGACGGTGCCTTTGGCGCATCCAGTGTCGGCGCCTGCTGCTGCGGCGCCACAGTTCTTCTCGGTACAGCCGTAGTAGCCCCGCTCCTTGACGGTGCCATGCCAAGGTCAAGCTTCGGCGCCTGCTGATGTGTTTGCGCGCCTAACGGCTTGATCCCGCCGCCCTGCTTGTCATAATTATCATACGGGGACTGTGCTCCCGCCGGCCTCGGATTCTCAAGCCTCGACTTAAGCTTTGAAGCTGTTCCGTTCACATTATGAAGGCCGGTAGCAATAACGGTGATGACCGCTTCGTCAGTCCTGGAATCATCGTACATCGCACCGAAGATGATGTTCGCATCCTCACCGGCAAGCTCCTGTACGAACTCTGCCGCATCCGACGCATCCATAAGGGTTATATCACCGGATACGTTGATGATCACATGGGACGCTCCTGCGATGGTCGTCTCAAGCAGCGGGCTGGCAACTGCCTGCTTCACCGCCTCGAGAGCCTTGTCATCGCCTCTACCCTGTCCGATACCGATATGGGCGATACCCTTATCCGTCATCACTGTCTGTACGTCCGCGAAATCAAGGTTAATGAGGGACGGAACATTGATCAAGTCAGTGATACCCTGAATACCCTGCTGCAATACCTCGTCAGCTTTCTTCAGCGCCTCAGGCATGGTAGTACGTCTATCTACAACTTCTAAAAGCTTATCGTTAGGGATAACGATGAGCGTGTCAACATTCTCTTTTAACTTTTCAATACCGGCAAGGGCATTATTCATCCGCGCCTTGGATTCAAAACGGAACGGCTTCGTCACAACGCCTACCGTCAGCGCACCGAGCCCTTTGGCAATACGCGCCACAACAGGAGTTGCCCCGGTCCCGGTTCCGCCGCCCATACCGCAGGTGACGAACACCATGTCTGCGCCCTTTAAAGCTGCGGAAATCTCTTCTTCGCTCTCCTCCGCTGCCTTCTCTCCAACCTCAGGCTTGGCTCCCGCGCCAAGTCCCTTCGTAATCTTCTCTCCGATCTGCATAAGCGTCGGGGCTTTGCTAAGCTGAAGCGCCTGCTTGTCTGTATTCACTGCAATAAACTCCACACCGGCAATCTGTTCATCAATCATGCGGTTCACGGCATTATTACCGCCGCCGCCTACTCCAACAACAATTATCTTTGCCGCCGCTTCCGATTCATTAGTTTTAATTTCTAGCAAGGGTTTCTCCTCCTTCGTTTCCTCATATATATATCTCCATCCCATGTATAGGGCAATCTAATACATGCACTTCGCCATATATACTATATAATATAAGCTTTTGTACAAAATATCAATAGAATTACGCAATTTTTCTTAATTTTCTTTTTCCGTGTCCTTTTCCTTCTTTTTCCCTGCCTTTTTTTTCTCGAAAGTGATCGTCTCCCGGTTCTCCGAATAGTTCTCCATATGGAGCGTCCCTTTCTTATTCCCCAGCTTTTCCATGATCGGCGGGATCTGGGCGATCTTTTCGGCGGAAACGGTATTTCCAAGGCTCACCCGCACATTTTTTACATACAGGTAAATGCTGCCGTCCTTGCACAGCAGCTTCTTCGGCGTGATCTCGTATTTTTTCAGTTCCCTGGTCGTCTCTAAGATCTCTTCAAATATCCCCTGATCCGCGCTCTCCATCTGCCGGTAAAGCTTTATGCTCTTTACCGGGATCCCCTCCACTTTCGGAAGGCCCTCGATAACCTCGCTGCTGATGTAGATGACAAGCCCTTCTTTGTCAAAATAGATATTTTCCTCCCCTTCGGTGAGATAGCCGATGATGGTCTTTTCCTTTACCTCCACCTTCACATGCCACGGCGCCTTAAGCGTCACCTTCGCGCTCTCGAAGCACGGGAGCACCTCTCCCTTGCCCGCCATGTATTTTCCGAATATGTACAGGGCATTGACCGAGTATTTATCACTCTGCACCATCTTTCTGACCTGCTTGTCGGTGCAGTACCGGTTTCCGGATATCTCGATCTTCTGTACTTTGAACAGGACGACGGTCAAAAGCCCCAATATGGCAAGGCCGAGTACAGTCACAATGAACAGGTAGAGAAGCTGTGACCGTTTCTTTTTTTTCCTTCTCCTCCTGGCCGGCCGCCCACCGTCCCCATAAGGGTCATAGCCGCCGCGGTCACTGTAATGATCATACCGGCCATCGTTTCCATACCGGCCATCATTTTCATATTGGCCGCGCCCGCCGCCATATCTGCCGTAATTTCCGTAATCCCTGCCATTCCCGTAATCTCTGTCATTTCCGTAATTTTCCCGATAAGTTTTCCTCGCCATGTATACTCCTCCCCGGCGGTCTTTCTTTTACCGCTGTACGTTTATCGTACCACCTTCGACACACTGAGCACAAGCCCCATTTCCAGCAGAAGGAACACAACCGATGTTCCCCCGTAGCTCACAAAGGGCAGAGTGATACCCGTATTCGGTATCGTATTGGTCACGACGGCGATATTTAAGATGACCTGTATCATCATATGAGCCATCGCCCCCGACGCGATCAGCGCCCCGAAAAGATCCTCCGCGTGGGTCGCGATCACAAAAAAGCGCCAGATAAGGGTGAGAAACAGGATCATCACAAACCCTGCGCCAAAAAGCCCAAGTTCCTCGCAGATGATGGAAAAGATCATGTCATTCTGAGCCTCTGGCACGAACCCGAGCTTCTGCACGCTCTCCCCAAGCCCCCGGCCGAAAAGTCCCCCGGAGCCGATGGCGTAAAGCCCCTGAAGCGTCTGGTAGCCCTTCTCGAACTTTTCCGGATTCCTCCAGATCTCAAGGCGCTCCAGGCGGTAACTTTCCAAAGCCAGGAAAATGGTCATAAACCCGCCCCCCAAAGCTCCCATGAAGACGAACTGCCCGTACTTTGGGCTTGCCACAAACACGACGATAACGCCTATCCCCAGGATAATGATGGCCGTACTTAAGTTGCTTGCTCCCACAAGGCCGACGATGGGCAGGATCAGAAGCATCACCTTCGCCAAGGAGGTAAGCTTCCCCATCTCCTTTACATTTTTCGACACGATATGGGCAAGAAGCAAGATCACGGCGACCTTGGCAAACTCAGAGGGCTGGAATGAAAATGGGCCCAAAGACAGCCATCTTTTGGACCCGTTGTATTCTTCTCCCACGAACAGCACCGCAACCGCCAGAAGTATCGCGGTAAAATATCCCAAAAGCGCCAGCTGCCTCCATATATGGTAATCCATCCTCGCCACGATGAACATGCCGATAATCCCAAGTCCGGTGGCAAAGGCCTGCTTTTTTAAGTAGTAAAAAGCGTCGTGGAACTTCACCTCGCCGTTGTACGCACTGGTACTGTATAAAATGATCAGCCCGAAGGCCACTAAGAACAACAAAGCAGTAAGAAGGGTAATATCATACTTTCTCTTTTTTGGCTGCAATAGCATCAGCACTCCTTATAAGGAATTTACGATCTCTTTAAATACTCTTCCGCGTACTTCATAGTTGGGGAACATCCCCCAGCTTGCACATGCCGGCGAAAGCAGCACCGCTTCCCCCGCTTCGGCCGTCCTGGCGGCCAGAAGAACCGCTTCCTCAAAGGTATCCACGAGGACATAGTCATGGAACCCGCAGCTTTCGGCCGCATCTGCGATTTTTTCTTTCGTCTGCCCAAGAAGGATCAGCTTCTTCACCTTCCCGTCAAAGGCTTTAATCCACCCGGTATAGTCCGAATCCTTATCGTACCCGCCGCCGATCAGCACCGTCCTGCGGTTCATGGCCTGGATGCCTTTGATGGCCGCGTCAGGATTCGTTCCCTTGGAATCATTGTAATAGGCCACGCCATGCTTTTCGGTCACATACTCGATCCTGTGCTCCACGCCCTGAAAGTCCTTTACTGCTTTCCGGATAATGCCTAAGGGCACGCCATAGACTGCCGCCATGGCAATGGCGGCCATATAATTCTCATAGTTGTGCAGTCCTAAGAGCTTCAGCTCATCCACACTGCATATGACCGTCTCATCCGGGTATTTCCAGACGATTTGATCATCCTCAAGATAAATCCCCTGTTCTATCTTACGCCGACTGCTGAAATATAGAACCTTCGCCGCTATATTTTCTCCAAATTCCCTCGTGCGCTCATCCTCGTAGTTCAGGATACAGTAATCAGAGGCCGTCTGGTTCTTCGCGATATTCTTCTTGGCATTCACATAATTCTCCATCGTGTGATGACGGTTTAAGTGATCCGGTGTGAAATTAAGGATGGCACTGACCTTGGGCCGAAACTCTGCCACCGTTTCAAGCTGGAAGCTGCTCATCTCCGCCACGGCGACAGACTTGTCCGTCATTTGATCGGCAGCTACCGTGTAAGGATTGCCGATATTGCCCACAACGAACACCTCGTCCTGGTACGCCTTCATGATCTCTCCGAGGAGTGTCGTGGTCGTAGTCTTCCCATTGGTCCCGGTGACCGCCAGCACATCGCCTTTCCCGAACTCATAGGCAAGTTCCACCTCGCCTGTCACCAGTATCCCCCGCTCCTTCATGGCCTTCACCACTGGGAGGTCTGTCGGTACGCCGGGACTTAATACCGCGATCTCTGTCTTTTCAAAAAGCCCGTCCGGAAATGCCCCGGTCACAATCTCTGCCTTTGCGCCTTCCGGAAGCTTTTTTCTTACCTCTTCTTTATCCAGCTTTTCGTTGCCGTCATAGAGCACAACCTCTGCCCCATGCTTTTCCAGCAGCTTCACCGCGCCGATGCCGCTGATGCCGCAGCCGAACACGAGTACATGTTTCCCTGATACTTCCATAACTTCCTCCTTACATAGCCATAAGCGCGATCAGACAAAGAAGCGCCGTTATGATGGAAAATACCGCCACAACTCTTGTCTCTGACCAGCCGCACAGCTCAAAGTGATGATGTATGGGCGCCATCTTAAAGATTCTCTTGCCGCCAGTCTTCTTAAAATAGGTGACCTGGATCATTACCGACAATACTTCCACCAGATAAATAAGTCCCACGATGATGATAAATACGGGCATCTGGAGCATATACGCCGTGGAAGCCACGAACCCGCCGAGAGCCAGCGACCCTGTATCCCCCATGAACACACTGGCCGGATACACATTAAATAGAAGGAACCCAAGCAAAGCGCCCACGACCGCACAGGTCACCGGCTCGATCCCGCTCTTCGTCCCGATAGCCACGACCGTGAAAAATGTAGCCACCAGAACTGTCACGCTGGAGGCAAGACCATCCAGGCCGTCGGTAAAATTCACCCCGTTCACCGTCCCGATGACCGCGATGAACATCAGCGGCACCGAAAGCCACCCGATATCCAAGTACTGCCCGCCGGAAAAGGGAATCAGCATCGCAAGCGGCACATCCGTAAACCTGATCACATAGAAAGCAAACACCGCCGTCACCACGATCTGCAGCGCCATCTTCTGGCGCGGGAACAGTCCGTCCGAACGCCGCATGACCACCTTTAAGTAATCGTCCAGAAATCCGATCAGCCCAAAGCCCAGCGTCACGAACAGGATCGGGATGATCTTCGGGTGATCCTTCATATAAAATACAGAAGTGATCACCACACTGAGCAGGATGATCACCCCGCCCATGGTAGGCGTCCCCGCCTTCTTCAGATGGGACTTCACCCCGTCTTCCCTCTCCGTCTGCCCCATCTTAAGCCTTCTTAACACCGGGATAATCATCGGTCCCATGATCACGCTCAGCACGAACGCGACGAGCACCGGCATAAATACTGTATAATCCATACTACACCTCTTCATCTCTTTTGTTCACTAATCTTACCTAGTATACTTCATTTCTTACTCTTTTTCAATGCCAAGATACGGCAATACGTTTTCAAATATATTTTTTACTACCGGGGCAGCGATTGTCCCGCCGTAATAAATGCCTTTAGGATTGTAAATGATGCACATGCCGAGAACCTGCGGGTCGTCTGCCGGGGCAAATCCCACGAAGGAAGAAATGTACTTGTTGGCACTCCTCGGCAATGTCTGGGAGGTCGCTGTCTTCCCGCCGATATGGTACCCTTCCACGAACGCATTCTTCCCGGATCCTTCGGAGACTACACTCTCCAGCAGCTTTTTCATCGTCTCGGAGGTATCTTTCGACACAATCCTTTTCCTGCGTCCGTAATCGAACTTCTCCACCTCTTTCCCGTCGCCGTCCAGCACGCTGACGCCGAAATGAGGAGTGATCCGCTCCCCGCCGTTTGCGATAGAGGCAACCGTCGTGGCAAGCTGAAGCGGAGTGATCTGGAAAGACTGCCCGAAGCTCATGGTCGCAAGCTCGACCTGTCCGACATTTTCCTTCTTGTGCATAATGGTCCCGGCCTCTCCGGGAAGGTCTACGCCTGTCTGTCCCATGAGCCCGAACTGTTCAAAATATTTGTAGAAATTATCCGTGCCGAGCCGCAGGCCGATCTCGATAAATACCGGGTTACAGGAGTTCTGGATCCCCTCCACAAAAGTCTCCGCCCCGTGGCCGCCCACCTTATGGCAACGGATCTTCCGATCCTCCACCACCTTGTATCCAGGGCAGCTGAAATTGTCATTCAAGGATACCACACCTTCCTCGAGACAGGAAGCGGCGGTGATGACCTTGAAGGTGGAACCGGGTTCATAAGTATCGTTGATACAGCCGTTTCTCCACATCTGGTTCAGCGCGTCCTGCTTTTCTTCATCGGACAGGCTCCCCCCATTTGCCGTATTCAGGGTAAACGGGTCGTTTAAATTGAATTCCGGCACATTTACCATGGCGAGGATCTCCCCGTTCTGGGGGTTCAGCAGAAGGATCCCCACTTTGTCTGCCTGCTTTTCTTCCATCACCTTCTCCGCCATCTGCTGGGCATACATCTGGATGTTGGCGTCGAGGCTGACTTTAAGCGTATTGCCCGCCACCGGCTCGATCCGGTCTTCCGCCACCCCGTCAAGCTCCACTCCCCTGGCGTCGGTCGTCGTAAGAATTGTCCCATTCTTTCCTTTTAAATATTCCTCGTACTTCACCTCCAGGCCGATGATCCCCTGATTGTCCCCTCCGGTGAAGCCGAGCACCTTGGAAGCAAGCTCGTTGTACGGGTAAAAACGTTTGAAATCTTCGTCCACCTTCACGCCGTCAAGCTCCATCTCCCGGATGCGGTCGCCGGACGCCTTCTCCACATTTGTCTTGATCCGCTCCATGGAAGATACCTTCTCCACCTTCTTCCTGACCTCGTCTTCCGAAAGGCCAAGCTCGGCCGAGAGGGCTTTGATGATCTTCTCCGGCTCTTTGACCTGGCTGTGGATGACGGATATGGTGCAGACCGTCTTGTTGGTGGCAAGGACTGTCCCCTTCGCGTCCACGATCTCTCCCCTGGCCGCCTTGATCTCCCGCTCCCGCTCATGGAGAGCCTCCGCCTTCTTCTGGTAATACTCCGCATCAAATACCATCAGATACACAAGCCTCCCCAACAGGCCGATGATGACTGCAACTGCGCAGAAGAACACGACTAAAATCTTCCTCCGGTTATAGGTTTTATTTTTCATTATAAACAAAAACCCCGTAAAAGCTTTTGTATAACTTATTAATGCTTTTACGAGGTTATTCGCTTTTTGCTGCTTTTTCCACACCGAGATAAGGGAATATCTCTTCCATGATGTCGGACGCCATCTCAACGGCAAAGCCGCTGTTGGCCTGCTGGCCTGCGTTTGGCTCGTCAATCACCACATAAACGACCACCTGGGGATTCTCCTGGGGGGCATATCCGATGAAAGAGACAAGGTATTTGCCGTTTCCTCTCGGAAGCTTCTCGGCTGTCCCGGTCTTCCCGCCGATATCGTACCCTTTTACCGCGGCCGCCCCGCCGGTCCCTTCCTCCACGACACCGAGCATGTATTCCTTGATCAGGTCGCTGGTTTCTTTAGAAATGGTGCGCCTTGCCAGCACAGGATCCTTATTCTCCGTCACATTGCCATTCTCGTCCTGGATCCGCTTCACGATGTGGGGCTCGTAATAATCCCCGCCGTTGACCAAGGAACAGAAGCCCGCCGCAAGCTGGGTGACCGTGACGTTGAAGTTTTGGCCGAAAGCGTTGGTCGCAAGGCTGGCCGGATCCATATTCTCCGCCGTGTAAAGAAGCCCGTCCGTGGCCGCCTCGCCCGGAAGGTCGATGCCGGTGTACTCCCCGAAGCCAAACAGTCTCTGATACCGGCAGAACTCTTCTTTTCCGATACTGTTGCCGATGTGCATGAGCGCCACATTGCAGGAATTTTCCAGGGATTTTTTAAGGCTCTGGGGGCCGTGGCCGCTCCGGTTACTGCAGTGGATGTCGTGATCCCCGATGTGCAGCATACCGCCGCAGGTATAGGATTCGCCGCCGGTGAGCACCCCAAGCTCAAATCCTGCCGAGATGGTGAAGGGCTTGATGGTGGAACCCGGCTCATAAGTCCCGCTGACGCAGAAGTTATTCCAGAGATTATTGAGTATCTCAAGCTTCTCCTTACTGGACATGGCCTTGATCTCTTCCTCGGAATAATATTTTGACAAATCCCTCGGATTATTCAGGTCATAATTCGGATAGGAAGCTTCCGCGAGGATCTCGCCGTTTTGCGGATTCATGACGATGACCGCCGTGTTCTTGCTCCCCTCTCCCTTTCTCGCCTGGTTCTTATGCTGCTCGTTGAACTTTAATATATGCTTTTCGATGATGCTCTGCACCTGGACATCGATGGTCGAGACAACCGTATCCCCGTTCTCTGGCTCTTTCACCGTCCGTTCCACCGAGGAAATGTCGTCTAAATATCCGTATTCCCGGCCATCCGTGCCATTTAACACAGAATTGTAAGATGCTTCGATGCCGTTGCTTCCTACATTGCCGTCCACCGTAAATCCGATGACATCGCTTGCCAGCGTATTATACGGATATTTTCGGATGTAATCTTCCTCGAGCCAGATGCCATTTACATCCGGGTGATTCTTGTTATCTGCGGCTATCTTTTCAAACTCCTGGGCGGTGGCGTAATCCACGCCCCTTTTCATGATGTTGTATCTGCCGGAAGGGTTGTTTTTTAACACTTCCCGGATATCCTCATCCTTGATGTCAAAACAGGATTTTAATACCTCGATGGTTGGCTCCTGATATCTTTCCTTGCTGAGCATGACCTTCGCGTCTAAGATCACGTTGTAGATCCGCTCGCTGGTGGCGATCTTCGTCCCGTTGCGGTCCACGATATCCCCCCGTTTAAACGGGATGATACGGCTGTCATACTGCTGCTGGTCAAGCACCACCTTCGTGTACTTATCCCCACTGGCCGCATTAATATAAGTAATCTTACCGATTAAGAAAACAAAAACCAGTACAATTGCCGCAAAGGACATGACCAGCTTTTTCTGCATTAACCTGTTGAACTTTTTCTTCCAGAATTTCTTTCTGCGTCTTTTCATCTGCTCCACCCGACCTACTTTTTATCTGACTGTGCCAGTACGCCGTCCTCCGGAATATCTTCATACTGCTTCACATAGTCTGCCGAAGGTCTCTGATAGCCGACCACCTGCTCCGGCGTGGCATACACCATACCGAGGCCTTCCTGTGCCTTTTCCCGGATCTCCTCTAAATTCACGGAGTCCATGACCGCGTTGTATTTTGTGTGGTTCTCCTCTCTCATATTCGCCAGTTCCCCCTGGAGGGAGGCAATATTTTTCGAGTAGCCAGTAAGGCGTGACTGCAGTTTTACGTAGTTTACGCAGATAACCAGCGCAAGGATCGCCGCAGCACTTAAAAATACCACATATCCCGGGCTCATGCGCAGCGCTTTCCTGCGGTTTCTCTGTACCTGACGGCTGACTTTTTTCTTCGGCCTCTTGACCCTTCTTCTCTCTGGTGCCTGCTCTGGCTTCGGAACCGCATTGCCATACACATACATCTGTCCTGCCGCTCCATTATACCTCTGTCTGTCTGCAACTGGTGCACGTCTTGCCGCCATATACATTCACCCCTTTTTTTGCCTCATCTGCGCTCGAAGATACGAAGTTTCGCACTTTTGGCGCGGCTGTTATACTCCTGCTCCTCCTTGCCTGGCAGAATCGGCTTTTTTGTGATAATACTCCCCTTTGAAACATTTCCGCATACGCATACCGGAAAATCCCTCGGACAGGTACACGGATTCTCATTCCTGCGGAATGCGCTCTTTACGAGCCTGTCCTCTAACGAGTGGAAGGTGATGATACAGAGCCTCCCGCCCGGATTCAGTATATCGATCATGTCATCTAACGACTCTCTCAGGACGTCAAGCTCCCCGTTAAGTTCGATACGGATCGCCTGAAATGTCCGTTTCGCCGGATGACCGCTCTTTTTCTGATATTTCATAGGTATCGACTGCCTGATGATCTCTGTAAGCTGGCCGGTCGTCTCAATAGAACTTTTACCGCGTGCCATTACGATGTGCTTTGCGATGTTCTTCGCAAATTTATCCTCACCGTAGTCCCTGATCACGCGGTAAAGTTCCATCTCACTATACTCATTGACGATATCCCTGGCTGTCATCTTCTGACGTCTATCCATCCGCATGTCCAGAGGTGCATCTTCGCGATAGGAAAATCCCCGCTCTGCCGTATCTAACTGGTAAGATGATACGCCCAGATCCAGTACAATTCCATCGACCTTGTCAATGCCTATGTGATGGAGCAGCGACTTCATTTCACAATAGTTGCTCCTTACTATCGTGACCCTTTCCCCGAAGTCTTTTAGCCGGATGCCCGCAGCCTCTATGGCTGCCTCATCCCTGTCTATTCCTACAATACTCCCCTTTTCGCCAAGGCGCTTTGCAATCTCGTAAGCATGTCCCCCTCCCCCGAGAGTTCCGTCTACGTAGACGCCGTCCGCCTTAATGCTTAATCCATTAACAGTTTCGTCAAGTAATACTGATCTGTGTCTGAACTCCATATCTTCTCCCTCTAGATACTGAATCCACTCGCTTCCATATCCGATGCGATATCCTCAATGCTAAGCTCCACTTCAGCATTCTTTTCATCCCATCTTGCCTTGTCCCAGATTTCGGCACGCTTCCCCATGCCGATAAAAACTACTTCTTTATCTAACTTTGCATAGTCTCTCAGAACAGACGAGATTAATGTTCTGCCTTGCTTGTCAAGATCCCCGTCTATCGCACTCCCCTGAAAGAAATATGCAAAAGCGCGGGCTTTTTTATCCGTGGTGGTTGGTAAGGCGTTAAGTTTCTCTTCGAAGGCGTTCCATTCTTCTTCCGGATAGACGTACAGACAATTCTCCATGCCCTTGGTGATGACGAAATGCTCCCCCAGATCGTCACGCATCTTTGCAGGAATGATAATTCTGCCTTTGGCATCAATATTATGACTGTACTCCCCCTTCAGCACCGGAACTCACCCTCTTTCGTCGTGGGCTTCCACTTTAATGTCCGTCGCACCACTTTCTTCTACTTTTCACCACTTTCTACCACTTGAACCCATTGTAAACTACTTTTTGGGTGATTTCAACCCCTTTTTTGAAATTTCTCCCGGCGCACCCCTCGTGCGAATCCCCGGAAAAAGCATCAAAAAAGCCGGCAAACCACGGTTATTCCGCAGTTTGTCCGGCTCTATGGCCTTACTTTACCACCAAAAATTTCTCTAAATCTTTTATTCTGCTTCTTCTGCCGCCTCGTCAAGCTTCTGAGAAAAATCTGTCAATGCTGTGTAGTCAATCTCCACTTCTTCCTTGGTCTTCTTTGACTCATATGTCCCATATGCCGAATAGCCGATCCATCCAATCAGCAAAACCGCAACGATACCCACCATGCACTTTCTGAGCACGTTCTGTACCTTCTCCTTCTTCATCGTCTGCTTGCGGTCTGCCTTTTCCTTTTTATATCTGTCAACCTTTTCCTGACTCATGTTCCTGTTACTCCTTCTGTATAAATTTAGAATACCCTCAGAGGGCAAAAGCATCCACACCTTTGCCTGCTAAGGGTAAGTTTACCACAAATCGTGAGACTATACAACTACAATTATCCCGCCGTCTGCCGCATACATACTGCTGATCCCCGCCGTGTCAAGGACGATGATGTCCTTAAACTCAGCCTTCGTCTCCAGCATACGGCGAACCTGCTCTGCACGCTCACGGCAGTTGCAGTGGGAAATCGCGAGTATCCGGTCTTTTGAATCCTTCAGGTTTGCGATGATCGTATCGCACATCTTCGCAAGAGCCTTCTTGATCCCTCTCGCCTGTCCGAGCTGGCAGATCGTTCCTTCCGGGGTGGCCCCCATCACCGGCTTGATGTTAAGCGCAGTCGCCACCACTGCCTTAAGCCCGGTAAGCCGGCCGTTCTTGCGCAGTGTATCAAGGGTCTCCAACACAAAATACGTATCCTGGCCTGCGATGTAAGCTTCCACCGTCTGTACTGTATCAGAAAAGCTCATCCCGCTCTCCTCGCACTCTGCAATCTTAAGAGCAATGAGCGTCTCTCCGATCGACGCCGAACGGGAATTGAACACATAGATATCTTTCTCGCCGTACTCTTCAAGATAAAGCTTCCTGCCAAGCTCCGCGCTATTATAAGAGCCGCTTAATTCCGCCGAGAGCGTCACCGCATAGACATGCTCTTCCTCCCCGCAGTAAAGCTCCATATACCGTTCCGGCGACGGGCAGGAGGATTTGGGGCACTCCGGCGATTCCTTCACTCTCCTCAGAAAATCCGCCTGGTCAAATGTCTCGTCATCCACAATATGATGTCCTGCCACCTCAATACTCAGGGACGCTGTCGTAAAATGTCCCGACTCCTTCATGCTGCTGCTCAGCTCTCCGCAGCTATCAACAACAACTTTATAACTCATATCCTTCCTCCCGACATACCTATATCCATGCGCTTCTGGCATGTCATTCATTTCTATAATACGTAGTTTTAAATACTACTTAATCATCATAGCATATTTATGCCGGAAAAGAAAGTATTTTATTCACTAAATTGGATTCTTCTTGAGACGCCGAGGGCAATGCCCATCTCTACCATCAAAAACAGAATGGACGTACCTCCATAGCTGATAAAGGGCAGGGTAATCCCTGTCGTCGGGATCAGATTGATCACAACCGCTACATTCAGGATCACCTGCAGGGCAATATGTACGAAGATTCCCGTCACCACAAGCGAGCCATAAAGATCCGGCGCATTCTGGGCGATAAATAACAGCCGGTAGAGAAGCATCCCGAACAAAAGCAGGATGACGATAGCACCAAACACTCCCAGCTCTTCGCAGATGACGGAAAGGATCATATCATTCTGCACTTCAGGAATGATCATCTTCTGCGCGCTGTTGCCGAGTCCTTTCCCGAAAAAGCCGCCGGAGCCAATGGCATAGAGCGCCTGCATGACCTGGTAGCCGCCCTCGGATGCATGGGCTTCCGGATCAAGCCACACCAGGATCCTTTGCAGCCGGAAGCTGTTCATATTTGAAAGGCTTGCCGCGAGAATCTTAACCGCAACGATGATAAAGACAAGACCGCCTGCAGCCACCGCGATAAACGGCGCCGTCTTCGGATGCACCACGAACACCATAACGCAGGATATCCCCATGACGATGATTGCCGTACTTAAGTTGTCTGTCAGCAGATATACGCAGGCCGCAGATATCCCGCCCCACACCAGCACCTTGACCACCCCGTCAAGCGTCGTGATCTGCTTGCCGATCTTGCAGATCAGAAGCGGGATAAACAAGATCACCGCGATCTTCGCAAGCTCCGCCGGCTGGAACTGCTGCCCGGCCGGGAGCCTGATCCACCGCCTGGCTCCGTTTACCTTTTTGCCCAAAGGCGTCTGCACAAGCGCCATCAGAAAGATGGACACAAAATACAGCCGCTTCGCAATCTTCGTATACCAGCGGTAATCAATCTTTGAAACAATATACACCCCCACAAAGCCCGCCGTACAGAATAATAGCTGCCGCTTAAAATAGTACATACTGTCGCCGTAGCTGACCAGCGCACTGTAGGCGCTCGTACTGTACAGCATGACCAGGCCGAAGCACACGAGAAAGATCAGTATCGCCACCAGGCTGTAATCATAATACCTGAACTTCTCCGGTCTTCTACTTTTTTTCTCCCTTGTTTTTTTATTTGCCATATCATTTACACTCCAATCGTTACTATTATACTTGGATGCGCGCATAAAAACAACTGTCTCTTTCCTTGAGTTTCCGCAGTTTTATCCACAAGACCCTGATTTTATGAGTATCATAGTAT